>DATGQC010000314.1:0-9913 GCA_035304425.1 Advenella sp. | reverse complement strand
GTTGTAAATAAATTTTGGCATATTCCATTTGTACCGCAAGGCCAGCATACGCAGGGTCAGGCCGGACAGCAGCGCAATGCTCATGACCAACTCGTGATTAAGATCCAGGTGCAGGCCGGCGACATACAGCAGGCCGGTCAGGATCGATACGCTGGCATACAGTTCGCTGCGAAAGAGGAGCGGGATATCGTTGCACAGGATATCGCGCAGAACGCCGCCCACGCAGCCGGTAAGCATACCCGAAATAATGACAATCACCAGGGGCAGATTCAACGCCAGTGCGACATTGCAGCCGATGATGGTAAATACGACGAGTCCCACGGCATCCAGGAATAGAAAAAAATGGTACAGGCGGTGCATGATGCGGGCAACCGCGATGGTGGCCAGGGCAGCCACTGATGTGATGACAAGATAATGCGGATGTGCAACCCAGGTCAATGGGTGATGGTTCAGAACAACATCCCGGACAGATCCGCCGCCCAGGGCAGTAATGCATCCAAGCAGGCAGACGCCGACCCAGTCCATACTGCGACGACCGGCGGCCAGTGCAGCGGTCATGGATTCGGCAACAATAGCAACCACATAAAGTACGGAAAGAATAATCATATGACCCGGATGCGCTGCCAGGGCATGCAATGCCCTGGCCTGTTGATTACGTTAGCCGATTATATCCCGGCAGGCGCACACCGCTGCAGTATGCAGCAGGAATGGTTGTTGCTGCCGCCGACACGCCTGATCTGACACGAAGGTTGCGGTCGCGCGCTCATTTGTCTTTGCACGGAACCAGGCGTATGTCGCGCCGTCGCTGTTTGCGCAGTGGATTTCAGGCACCGACTGCGGCGGCCGCGCTGATATTCACACTGCCAGCCGCAGCGAACGAATTGGCGCGTGCAAGCGTCTTTCAGGCGGCGAGCAGTTCGTCGGTCGGGCCGAAGAATTCGTAATGAATGCGCTCTGCCGGTACCCCGTTGGCTGCCAGCCCATTGACAAACACCCGCATGAACTCCTTCGGCCCACAGATGTAGTAATCCGCATCCTGCACCGGCGTGTTGCGGGTCAGCCATTCGAGTGAAATCATGCCTGATACGTCGTGATTTTCTCCCGCCTGGTCAGCAGCCTGCGGTTCGCTGTAAAAAGTGGACACTTTCGTGTGGGCCAATTTGTGAGCCAGCGTTTGAACATGCTGGCCCATGGCGTGGGTCAGGCTGCTCATGGTGCTGTGTACGTAATGCACGGGTAGCTGCGGGTGTTTTTGATAAATGGTCTCAAGCATGCTGACCATGGGGGTCAGGCCGACACCGCCAGACAGCAAGACAACCGGCCGCTCGGGATTGTCAGGCAGATAAAAATCGCCTGCCGGTGGCGTTATTTCAAGTGTAGTGCCAACCTGAACGTGATCGTGCATGAAGCGCGAGCCACCCTGGCTGTCTTCTGCGCGCTTGACGGAAATGCGATAGTACTCGCCGTTGGGGGCGCACGAAATGGAATAGTTGCGCTTGATGCCAGCCTGTTCCGGCGCGTTAAAGCGGAATGTGATGTATTGACCCGGCTTGTGGCGTATGACTGGTCCGCAGTCGACCGGGCGCAAAATGAATGATGTAATGGTGCTGCTTTCGCGAATCTTTTCGCTGACCACGAAGTCGCGCCAGCCGCTCCAGCCGCCGGGCGTTTGTTCAATGGCCTCGCGCAGCGCGCTTTCTCTGTTTTGCAGAATGCCGGCCAGAAACCAGTAAGCCTGGCCCCAGGCCTGAAGTATGTCATCGGTAGCGGCATCGCCCAGTACATCCTTGATCGCGCCCAGCAGCGCTGTAGCCACGTATGGGTAATGTTCCGGCAGGATGTGAAACCCGACGTGTTTCTGTGCGATTCGCTCGACTGCCGGCAGTAAGGCGCCCAGATTGTCGATATTTTCCGCATACGCCAGAATCGCCCCCGCCAGCGCATTGATCTGTTGGCCATTGGCCTGGTTTGCATGATTGAACAGACTACGGATGTGTTCATCCTGGAAAAGCCGCTCGTACATTTTTGCAGTAATGGCCGCGCCATGGGTCTGCAGGGCAGGCACGGTCGCCTTTACAATTTGGATAGTGTCAGGATTCAATGCGGTGACGACGGGTTGAGACATATAAAAAAGCTCCGGTAGTGGGTTGGGTGGCGGCTCAGCCTGGCAGGCTTGCTGTCGGGCGGTCAATGAAAGCAGGGTGTGCAGGGGACAATGACAGATAGGCCTTTTCAGACGTGGCCTGTGATGGGGCGGCGCAGTGCTGATCAGGCAGGGCTCAACTGTGTTGGGCGCGCATGCTTGTGTGCAGCGCCGGCATTGTCTTTATAACATTCATTTTAAATGCATCTTATTGCAAATATTTTTAATATGCAAGTCAGATGAATGTTATATTGCATATTTATTGCCGCAACCGAAGCACATGCCGAGGTTTATATGAGACTTACTCAATACACAGATTACGCGCTGCGGGTACTGATATTTCTGGGCTCGCGCGACGACGGACTCTCGTCCATCGCCGAAATCGCCCGCGCCTACGATATTTCGCAGAATCACCTGATGAAGGTAGTGCAGCATCTGGGGCAACTGGGCTATATTGAAACGCTGCGTGGTCGCAACGGGGGCATCAGGCTGGGATTGCCGGTCAGGCAGATCGTCATCGGGCAACTGCTGCGTCATACCGAGGGCGATATTGATCTGGTCGATTGTTCGTCCTGTACCATCGCCGGACCCTGCAGACTACCATCAGTATTCCGTGAAGCAACCCAGGCGTTTCTGGCCGTGCTGGATAAATACACGTTGCACGACCTGCTGAGCCAGCGCGATGCGTTGCGCGAATTGCTGAACCTGTCGACCCTGGAGCAACCGTTACGGCGAGCGCCCGGGCCGGCCCTGCATTAACCTTGCGGGCAGCAATTGAGGCAGAAGCACAACCTGCGGATGACCGGATTCGGTTAACGGTTGACGCATCAGACTGCAGGCAGGCGTCTGCAACGGTTCGCCAAACGTCTCTCTTTGATGCCTGTTTGCGTATTGTCATTAAACTCATTGAAAACCAACGCTGCTTTTCGACAACGCTGACGCGGTGCGCCATCGGTTCGCGCGCAATGGCGCTTCATTCATACCCTTGCGCCGGCGACTTCATTTCATACACGCTGCCTACCGGCAATTCCGCTAGAATAATGACCTTATCCATGCTCTGCTGTTGCTGCGCGCGCCCGTCGTTGCTCAGCCGCAGCATGGGCCATAACGACATTCAAATCGGGAGACTAAGATGATGGTGCGTATCAAACCGTGGTTCCTGGCTGTCGGGTTGTTGCCAGTAATAATGACAGCCTGGGCGCAGCCCCCAACGTTTACGGAGCCGGTCACGCTGACGGTAGGGTATGTTCCGGGAGGGGCAAGTGATAACGCGGCACGGATCGTGGCCAGGGCGCTGGCCAAGGAAATCGGGGTTCCCGTCATCGTGGAAAATAAACCGGGCGGCGGCGGCAGGATCGCTGCGGCGGATCTGAAAAATGCAAAAAAAGGCGCGAACGTTCTGATGCTGGGCAATCCTGCAGTCACCGTGATTGCGCCGATTGTTTTTTCTGATCTCAATTATGACCCGCAAGTGGATTTCAAGCCGGTTTCCCTGATCACCGACTATAGTTTTGCGCTTGGCGTACCGGCATCAAGCAAAGTCGACTCAGTGGAGCAATTCGTGCAATGGGCCAAAGCCAATCCGCAACAGCTTAATATCGGCGTGCCGGCAACCGGCAGTCTGCCGCACTTTTTTGGCCTCATGCTGGCCGACAAACTTGGGTTGAAGCCGGAAATCGTCGGCTATAAAGGCTCATCGCAATTGCTTACAGATCTGGCGGGCGCCAATATTCCGGTTGCCATTGATACGCTGGATACCTTTATTCCCATGGCCAAAAGCGGCAAGGTGAAGGTGCTGGGCGTTTCCAGCGAAAAGCGGGATGCGAGTCTGCCCGATGTCGCGCCGTTTCACGAGGCCGGGATCGATATCCGGGCCACAGGCTGGAACGCCGTCTTTGCGCCGTCGTCCATGGACGACGAGGTGGTGACCTATCTGGGCGACGCTATCAGCAAAGCCATGGGGGACGCGAAGGTTCAGAGCGAGATCCGTTCAGTCAATCTCGTGCCGGTGCAGGCCGATGCCGCGCAAACGCGCAAGGCAATTGACGCATTCAGACAGCAATGGGAACCGGTTGTGCGTGAGTCGGGCTTCAAGGTAGGCAAGTAAACAAGAAATGGCAAAAGTAAAAAACGTATTATTCATCATGGCCGATCAGTTGCGAGCCGATCACCTGAGTTGTTATGGCCATCCCCATCTGCAGACGACGCATATAGACAGGCTTGCCAGGCGGGGGGTTCTGTTCGAGCAGGCCTTCGTCAATTCAGGGGTATGCGGACCGTCGCGGATGAGTTATTACACCGGTCGCTATCCGTCCACGCACGGCGCTACCTGGAATCGCGTGCCGCTGTCTATTGACGAAGTGACCCTGGGTGAATATCTGCGAGAACGTGATATTGATCTGGTGCTGGCAGGCAAGACTCACGTCATGCCGGATAACCGGGGACTGCAGCGATTACAAATTGACGGTCAGAGCGAACTGGGCGTGCTTCTGCAGCAAGGCGGATTCGTACAGCTTGACCGCTATGATGGTCATCGTGAACCCGGGGCAGAAAGCGGTTATCCTGCGTATCTGAGAGCGCAGGGCTACGACAGCCCGGATCCGTGGACCGACTATGTCATTGCGGTAGAGGATGACCGGGGTCAGGTGCAAAGCGGCTGGCATATGCGCAATGTCAATTTTCCTTCCCGGGTAAAAGAAGCGCATTCCGAAACGGCCTATATGACCAATTGCGCGATGGCATATATGCAATCGGCTGGCGACAAGCCCTGGGTGATGCACTTGAGTTACGTCAAGCCGCATTGGCCTTATGTGGCGCCGGCCCCGTATCACGCAATGTATTCTCCGCAACAATGCCTGCCCGTACGCCGAACCGTGCAGGAGAAAGAAAATGCGCATCCGGTGGTGCAGGCCTATCGCCGGCAAGAGGAAAGTCTTAGCTTCTCCAGTGATGAATGTGTGGCGCGGGTGCGCCCGGCTTATCAGGGACTGATCAAACAGCTGGATGATCATTTGGGAAGGCTTTTCGAATACATGGAATCAGCAGGCCTGATGGACAACACACTTGTCATTATCACTGCGGACCATGGCGACCTGCTGGGCGATCACTGGCTTGGCGAGAAAGAACTGTTCTACGATGTCGTGCAACGGGTTCCATTGATCATCTATGACCCTTCCGAACAGGCCGATGCGACCCGCGGTCGACGTGAATCAAGGCTGGTGGAAAGCGTGGATATTGTACCTACGATACTGGCTGCACTGGACATGCACATTCCTGCCCATCGGGTTGAGGGGCGGCAGCTTCAGCCACTGGTCCATGGCGAGCCGGTCGCCTGGCGCGACTGCGTCTTTTCGGAACTGGATTACAGCTATCGGGAAGCCAGGCTGATCCTGGGCAAATCCACAAGCGAGTGCCGGGCCTGGTCAGTGCGTACAGAGCGGTGGCGCTATGTGTACTGGAGTACCGAGAGACCTCAGTTGTTTGACTTGCAGAAGGATCCGGACGAGTTCAATGACCTGGGGGATCATCCCGAGTATGAAGCAATCAGGTCTCAGATGAAACAGCGCTTGCTGGACTGGTTTGCCAGTCTTAAACGGCGCACTACCGTGACCGAAGAGGAAGTAGACACGCAGACGAATCAATACAAGCAGGCTGGCGTGTTTTACGGGCAATGGTGAGTGAACCTGAAGCGGGCTCTTGTCCCGGATCGACGTGTGCGATCGGTAGCCGGACTGGCGCATGCGACCGCCGGCAATACCGCCGGACACGTCTGTTTTTGCACTGTACGCGGCTGCCTGCCGGTTGACATGTTGGTCAGGATTGCATGCGATGACATCTGAAGTATTGCGCTGCCTGATCGCGATCATCATGCTCGCGCCAGCGCCACCTGTATTGGCAGCAACCTGGCTTGAAGGCCGGGTGGTGGGCATCGCTGACGGGGATACGCTGACTATCCTGGATAAGGCCAGGCAGCAGCATAAAATCCGGCTGGCCCAGATTGACGCGCCGGAGTCGGGTATGCCATATGGGCGGGCCGCCAAGAAATTTTTGTCGCTTGCGGTTTATCGCAAGACCGTGAGGGTGTTGGCAGACAAGCGTGATCGCTATGGACGAGTGCTTGGGGTCGTTTATCTGGGCCGGCAAAATATCAATATGCGGATGGTTGCCAATGGCTATGCATGGGCTTATCGCGCCTATGTCACAGACACCGCCTACTGCAACGCGCAAGCGCTGGCCCGACGCCAGCGTCAGGGCTTGTGGGCTGAAAAAAAACCTGTGCCGCCATGGCAGTGGCGTCGGCTGAAACAACGCTAGCCAATGGTTGCCGCCTGAGGACGTACGTGGCTTTGCAGAGCCTTGCGATATACGTTTTCTGTCATGCTGACAAATTTTTCCTGACCAAAACGCTGTTCGCTTTTGCTGCGGGCTGCGCGTCCCATATCGCGCAGATCGTAATGTCCCTGAACGATTTGCTCCAGCAGGCTGGCCAGCGCTTGCGGATCGCGCGGCGGGATAACCCAGCCGTCCGTGTCAGCGTCGATGTTTTCGGGCAGCCCTCCCTGCCGCGTCACGATAACCGGTTTGCCCATGGCCATCATTTCACGGCACGCGAACGATATTGTTTCAACACGATAAGATAGAACGAAGCCGACATCGATGGCGCCGATAAAATTCCGGACATCATCCAGATCGCCTACGAAACTGATGTGCCTGGTCATGCCCAGTTGTTGCACTTCATCCAGCAGTTTTTGCGGGGCGCGCGGGCCGGCGATCGCGATATGCAGGCGATCGATCCGGCGTGGATCCAGTTGCGCCAGCGCCCGCACCATGTCTATCCAACCCTTGTACTCTGTCGTGCCGGCATTGCTGCCCAGCAGAATGCGCGAATCGCCGGTAGAGCCCAGAATAGATTGACGCATCAGGCGGGTATCGCCGCCATGGCGGGCGCTGAAGTAATCGGTATCGATGCCGTTGTGAACTGTCGTGACGCCGGCCCGATCGTAAGGGCCGCCGGCCAGTCGATCGGCAACAAAATCACAAACGGCAATGCAGTGATCTGTGCCGAAACGGGCGCGCAGGCGTGATCCGATAGAGTCGGTCGCGTGATCATTGTGTTTGGTGAAAACGATCGCCGGCTTGCGACGTAACCCCAGCATGGCAAGCATGACCAGGCGATGATCTGCGGTTCCGTTGACATGAACTACATCATATTGCCCTGTGCGCAACAGGTCGCGCAGGCGAGCCGCTGCAGCAGGCAATTGCTGCAGTTTACTGGGGTAATCCTGTGCGTATGCCTGCACGCCGTCAATTGCACTCGCAATACGGTAGAGCGCGCTTTGCGCAGGCACTGCAACGGCGATGTCGTGATCGGGATTCAACCCGGCAATCAGCCTGCTGATGTATGAGGTATGGCCCCCGATGCCGGGGCTGGTGTGAAAGTTGGTATACAGTATCTTCATTATTTGGCTGGCGTTTCTGAGCGTCCGGGTTAAATTGCCTGATGGATGATGCTGCTTGGCAAGCGCGCCTGCGATCAGCGCCAGGGATGATTGTGCATGGCACAAAGCATACTCCCGCCCTTGTGGACAGCCGGCTGGCCGTAACCGTAAGAAAGATTCTTGGCGGCCCGAACACAGGGAAATGTGTAATAAAAAGTGCAACTTGTGTCATTCGTTTCGGCATGCACCAAAAGCAGGCAAAACACGATCAGGCGCCGATCTGCGACGGCTTTAATTAAGTTAGATGTCAGCAAAAGCGGCCTTATTGCGAAAAGCGTGGTCGTTGCCGGCGCTCATAGGTATCGGACGCCTGTGGCTCGCGCTAGCGCGCTGGCGGCAATGCGGCGTGGCGCAGAAGGGCAGCGCCGGGGTGAAGCCCGATTGGCGTTGGCCGGGCGCCTTGTGCAACGGCAAAAGTGATCAACCAATGCGCTTATGGCCGGCATCGGGCGCAATCGCAAGCGGGTTACCAGAATGCAAGGCGCTACGAGCGGCTTCCCTTGCTGCAACCACGATAAAATCGGCACGTGTCATGCCGCGAGCGCTGGCAGCACGATCGATAAGCACAATATCGTCATTTTTGATCCGCAGACTGCATGCATCGCGTCTGCGGTTGGTCGATTGCGTATTCATGATGGCTCCAGGTGGTGCGCAAGGCGTTCTGTGCAGCTGGTGTTATTGTAGGCGGCGCATCTTTCAGCAATTTGACAATGTTTCCTTGCGGCGCGTGTGATAATGAATCGTTCTTTGGCTCTGTTTTTCGCAATGCTACTATTGGATAGCACAACAGGAGAATATGATGAAGATTTTGATGGTCCTCACCTCACATGCAAAACTGGGCGCGACAGGCAAACCCACCGGCTTCTGGCTGGAAGAGTTTGCAGCGCCTTATTATGCGTTTCTCGATAGCGGCGCCGACATGACGCTGGCTTCTCCGCTGGGCGGGCAACCGCCGCTGGATCCAAAAAGCGATGAACCCGATGCCCAGACAGATGCGACCCGGCGTTTCAAGAACGACCCGCAGGCGCAGGCCGTGCTGGCAACGACACAGCGTCTGGCCGATGTGAAGGCCGATTCCTTTGACGCTGTGTTTTTTCCAGGCGGACATGGACCGTTGTGGGATCTGGCGGAAAACGGCTATGTCATGACGTTGATCAAAGACTTTTATTCAAGCGGCAAAATCGTGTCGGCGGTCTGTCATGCGCCCGCTGTATTCCGGCACGTGAAAACGGCAGAGGGTCAGTTTCTGGTAAACGGGAGAAACGTGACGGGATTCAGTAATGCAGAAGAAGAGGCGGTGGGACTGACCGATGTGGTTCCATTTCTGGTTGAAGATATGCTCAAGGACCATGGTGCGCGCTATACCAGCGGCGGCGACTGGCAGCCGCATATCATTGTCGACGGCACGCTGATTACAGGACAGAATCCGGCCTCTTCAGTTGGTGTGGCCGATGCTGTGATCAGGCAGTTGCGACAGAGCAGGCAATAGCGTATTGCGCGGTGGCTCACTCTGTTGGATCACTGTCAGTATCGCAGGCAAGGCGCGCCGTTTGGCACTGAATGCATGGTAGAGCGAACAGACCAGACCTGTGCTGCCGCAGGTGTTGATAAAACATCTGAAAAGAAATTTTCACAACGTGTTTTTGCAAGGAGACAATATGAAACACAAAAGCAGGCTATCTCACGCCACCGGATGGCAGCTGACGACCGGCACCGTTCTGGCACTGGCTGCCGGCATTGCGCTGGCTGCGCCTGTGGCCAAGGTGCATGATCTGGCCAAGAGCGAACAACAGGCTTATCTGGATACACTGCGTGATTTGGTCCACATCGAATCCGGCAGCCGGGATATGGAAGGCGTTGCAAAAATTGCCGGGTTTGTCGCGGATCGCCTCAAGCAATTGGGCGCTGAAACTGAAATCATCGAACCCAAGGATGTTTATCGCATGGACGACACGCCCGAGAAAACCGGACCGGTCGTGCATGCAACCATCAAAGGGACCGGGCAATCGAAAATCATGATGATTGCGCATATGGATACCGTGTATCAAAAAGGCGACCTGAAAGACCAGCCGTTTCGTGTTGATGGCGACAAGGCCTATGGCCTGGGTATTGCAGATGACAAACAAGGCGTGGCAGCCATCCTGCACGTAGTGGATATGTTGAAAAAACTGGACTACAAGCAGTTTGGCACAGTGACCGTGGTCTTGAATTCTGATGAAGAAATCAGCTCGCCAGGCGCCCGCGCGCTGATCACGAAGTTTGCCGAAGACCA
>DATGQC010000313.1:0-3678 GCA_035304425.1 Advenella sp. | reverse complement strand
TCCCCGGGCGCGTGTGCGATCAATATCTGGATTGCATGAAACAGATGCCCATCACCGCCGATGAAATTCCCGATTTCCGTCGCGTGAACGATCTTCTGATGAAGCGCACCGGCTGGCAGATCGTCGCTGTACCCGGCCTGGTGCCCGATGATGTGTTTTTTACCCATATTGCCAATCGTCGCTTTCCGGCTGGTCAGTTCATCCGCTCAAAAAACAAGCTGGATTACTTGCAGGAGCCCGATGTGTTCCATGACGTTTTCGGGCACGCGCCCATGCTGATGAACCCGGCCATCGCCGACTTCATGCAGGCCTATGGCCAGGGCGGCTTGAAAGCGCTTGAACGCGGCATTCTGCCTTTCATTTCCCGTCTGTACTGGTACACCATCGAATTCGGCCTGGTTCAGCAAAAAGACGGCATACGGATTTATGGCGCGGGCATTAGCTCGTCCTTTACCGAAAGCCAGTACTGTCTGGACGATGATTCGCCAAACCGCATCGGTTTTGATCTGGAGCGGGTCATGCGCACGGACTATCGTATTGACGATCTGCAGAAAAGCTATTTTGTCATCAACGAACTGGATGATTTGTTCGAATTGGCGCAGATCGATTTCGACCCGATCTATGCGCGCATCATTAGCCAGCCTGCTTATACGCCCGACCAGATTCTGCCGGGAGATCGGGTGTTGCACCGGGGAACGCTGCGTTATCATCGCCAGAAAGCTGCGCGTACCGAAGGCTGAAGCCGGCGCTCCACTGGTTCATGATCCGGCGCGGGCCTTGGGTCATCGTTTCTGCGACCGGGCCGGCGGGCCGTGCAAGCCGTTGCCGGTTACCGCGCTGTCAGTCCTGCTGGGGCAGGTCAACATGCTTAATTGACGCTGAATAAAGTGATACTATGGAACCGCAAGCGCCCGGCAGCGGCCCCGTTCAGTTCCAGTAAAGGTATGAGGATTCCATGAGTGTCGATTTCAGTCAGTTCTTTAATGGCCCGATTCGTGACAGCCTGATTGCACAGGTTTCCGGTTATCTGGATATTTCCCGTCAGCAGGCGACTACCGCCTATGACAAAGCTGTCGCGCTGGTGATCGGTGCGATGGCGCGGCAAGCGGGCAAGCCCGAAGGCGCGCAAGAGCTGGCGGCGCACATTAAAAACAGCCAGACCCAGTCAAGCCTGACTTCAAGCGCCTTGTCGCCGACGGTACTGACCAACGACCAGTTCGCACAGATCGTGACGCTGGGCCATAATGAGCAGGCAATCATATTGGGGCCGCAGCAGGAAGCGGTAACCAGCCATCTGGAAGTGGCAACCGGCCTGGACACCAAGGCTGTTGGATCGCTGCTGTCAATCGTGGTGCCGTTCGTGCTTTCCTTTTTGAAAAACAATATCACAACTGAAAGAGCGCCGGCGCAAAGCCTGCCGCTGTTGCTGGCAACCCAGGCGCCGCACGTGGCCGCCCAGCTGGATGCCCCGGCGCTTGCCGCGCTTGGCGAAGACAGTCTGGAAGGCCTGTTCGGAGCGGATGCGCTGGCCGCCACAGCTGGGTCCAATACCGCGGTCGCATCGTCAATTGGCAAGCAAGGGGCCACACAGGGTGCGTCTGCAACAGCAAGGTCCGCAAATGGCTGGTTCAAATGGGTGTTGACGCTGGCTGTTGTGCTGGCTGGTGCTGCCTGGATCAAGAGCTGCACGCAATCGGATACGACCAAAACCGAAAACGCTAAACCAGCAGACCAGCAACAGGCGGCAACCGACGCGCCTGCGCCCGATGCCGCCACGGCCCCCGCTGCAACGTCAGCTCCTGCGCAAGCGGACGCGCCTGCGGCCACAGCCGGCGACAATCGCCAGGAGACACATGCGGAAGCCGCGACAGAACCGTCTGCCCATTTCCCTGAGCCGGCGCCGGCGCAATCTGCCGGTGGCGCGGATGCCTTGCCTGCTTCCGAGGAAGCACAGACAGACCACACGCAGGCGGGCAGTACGAAACAGGACAGTACGAAACAGGACAGTACACAGGCAGAGAATGCTGACACACCTGTAACACCGCTTGCCACTGCTGATACACAAAGCGCAGATACTGCTGCGCCGGCCAGCGGGCAGCCAGCAAGCGAGCAGCCGTCAACGGCTCGCGGGCAGGCAGATATGCCGGCAACAGATAAGCCCCAAGCTGATGCGGCAGCGACATCTGCGCCCCAGTCTGCAGCCGCTGCGGCCAATACCGATTCGACGAATGATTCAATGAATGGCCCAACCTATGGCCAGGCCAGCGACAGCATGGAGGCAGATGCGCCGCCTGCCGCATCTGGCGAGGCCGCCGGTTCGGCCGTCACCGATGCGGCCCGGGCGACCGAGCAAACGGCCACCTCGCCTGCGCAGGACACGACAGATACCACGCAACCCGAGGCGACAGGCGCAGACAATGAGCAGCCTGATCAGGCATCAGCGGCCCAGGACGCGACTGCGGCTACCGCTGCGCCGGACGCATCCAGCCCAGCGACCGAACAGGCCGCAGCAGACAGCGCCACCAGCGATGTTGCAGCAGCAGGCGGCGCGGCGGCTAAAAGCGCAACAACGGACAGCGCAACAACGGACAGCGCCGTACCGGGCAAGACCACGACTTTTGCCGACGCTGCGCCCATTGCCAATCAACCTGACGCAGCGTCTGCGGCGCCGACTCCTGAACCGGCGGGCGCTGCCGGCAAAACAACGACCTTTGCCGAATCCGATCCGTCCGATGGACAGACCCAGCCAGCCCAACCACAAGAAGCAAATGCTGGTCAAGCAGGGCATACGCAGACCGACGCCGCGACATCCAGCGATGGGGCTACGCCTTCAACAACGGCCCCAGCACCTTCTGGTAAAACCACGACATTTGGCGCAGAGACACAGGATAACGCTGCGAGCATCAGCACAGCACCGGCCGACAGCGCTGCAACCACAGCAGACAATGCCGGCCAGCCTTCCGCAGCTGCTACCGACCGTGCCCAGGACGCCGCTGTTGCGCGGGTAGAGCTTGAGCGTGACGGCGAGGTGCTGATGATCCGCGGCACGGTGCCCGATGAGGCGGCGCGCAATCGCATATTGAGCGCGGCCAAATTTGTCGACGGCCACAGCAAAATAGAAGATGAGCTGCAAGTGAACAGCCAGGCAGCAGCGTCGACTTTCGATGACTATTCGGGTCTGCTCAGTGTGCTGCGTGGATATCACGATGTTAGCGTTAGCCTGGCGCGCGAAGCGCTGACGTTGACCGGACAGGTGTCGTCCAATGAAGAAAAAGCGGCCCTGACTGGCAAGGTGCAGAATCTCGTAGGCGCGAAAATCCAGGTCAATAATCAGACCCAGGTGGCGCAGACGCCGCGTTCAACGGTCACCGACACGCCGGTTGCAACAGCGGCGCCGCCTCAGGTGCAATTTGCGTCTGGCAGCGCACAGGTCGACAGCCGGTTCCATGAGATCCTTGATCAGTATGCGCAGCAATTGAAAGAGAATGGAAAATCAGTGCAACTGATCGGGTTTGCCGATGAGTCCGGTAGCCAGGCGGGCAATGACGCATTGTCGAAACGCCGCGCCGAATCGGTCAAAGCCTATCTGATCCTGCGCGGTGTGCAGACGCAGCAGATCCAGACCGAAGGGCAGGGAGCGCAGGCGCCAGTGGCTGACAATACCACTGAGGCGGGACG
>DATGQC010000312.1:0-9646 GCA_035304425.1 Advenella sp. | reverse complement strand
AGTGATCAACACCGATTTGTCGGGCACCGGCGCGCCGTTCAGGTAATCGGCAAATTGCTCGATCGTCAGCGAACGATAGCCCGCGCCCTTCAAGGCAGCCAGTTGGCGCTCAAATACATCGGGTTGCACATTGAGAGGGCTTTTGAGCGGATGCACATGGTGATACATGAGCACCGGAACATTTTTTGCATTGTCTGTCATGATTTTTCATCCAGCCATTTGCAGTAAACGGCTTCGGTATTGATAGCCAGCATCTCAGGAGAAAATACAGCTTCATCATAAAGCCATTTGTGCGCCGCTTGGCTCATCTGCCTGCGCAATGCCGGATTTTGAATCAGCGTATCCAGTGCCTGGGTGAGCGCGGCCGCATCATGCAGGGGGACCAGCGTACCGGTTTCTCCGTTTCTGAGCATCTCGGAGACGCCGCCAACATCGGTGCCCACAACCGGCAGGCCGCTCATCTGCGCTTCTACATAAACCGTGCCCGAGGCCTCCTGTTCAGTGGCCAGGGCAAATATATCGCTGCCGGCAAGCAGATTGGGGACATCCTTGCGATAACCCATCAAATGTACGCGCTGCTGCAGGCCGCTGGCGGCGATATGTTCCCGGACTTTTTCAAACGTTGGCGAGCCGGCGCCAACCAGCACCAGGTGTAAATCGGGATAGCGTTCAAACAAGACCTTCATGCTGTCGATAAGGAAGAGATGGCCTTTCTTCTCACGCATCACCGCGACACAAATCACCACAATCGCCGAACTGTCCAGGCCCAGCTCCTGGCGCAGCGTAGATTGCGTCACTGGCGCCGGTGGTTCGACCGGAGAATAGATCGTAGCCACTTTTTCCGGCGCCACGCCCTTGTCCAGCACCATTTGCCGCACATGATTGCTGACCGTCGCCACCTTGTGCGGCAGCCAGGTATAGGAGAGCAGCGAACCAATGGGAATAGCCAGATGCCGGGTACGCACAATGAGCGGTGTTCCGGCAAGGCGACCGGCCAGCGCCGCGATCAGCGTATCCTTGCGGCTGTGCGTGTTAAGCACATCGAACCGCCCATCGATCAGGATCCGGCGGATCGCGGCGACCCCTTTGACAAAATTGACAATCCCGCCCATGGGCACCGTATGCACGACAAATCCTTCATCGCGCATGCGTGCCACTAGCTGGGCTTCGGGCCGGCAGATCAGCTCCATATGATGACCGCGCTTGCGCATGGCGCGCATTTCCTTGAAGATGCGGTGCTCTTGCCCGCCAAAGGAGACGGCCGCTTCGGAGTGAACGATGCGCAGCGGCCTGCCCGTTTTCTCAATCGCTTCTGCAGGCCTGCCTGCCGCTTGCCGCACGTCCTGAACAGTCTGTGGTTTGACGGATGTGTTCACGAATAGCTTACCTCTACGGAGCCGGACTGTTGATGTTCGCGCAGTCGTTCAAACAGGCTGTCGGCCATGCGCACGCGCCACTCCTCGCCCAGTTCAATATCGCATTTATAGCCCTGGCGGGCAGACACATAACTCAGTTGCACCCTTACGCCGGGGATACCGTTCTCTGGTTCGGCACGGTACGGATTGAGCAAAGACTTGAGCGCGCTGACCGACATGCCATCTGCAATTTCGATCTGCAGACAGCGGGCCCGTTCCTCGCGCGCTTTTTGCAAATCATACAAGCTGTCTGCACTGATGCGCAGACCGCCGTTGAAGCGGTTGGTCTTGGCCTTGATCCGCGCGATAACCAGGCTATCGCTTTTCAGAATATGGCGATTCAGTTCATACACACTGCCAGGGCACATGATTTCCACCTGCGCCGAACCATCATCGAGCAACAGAAAGTACAGGCGGTCATCTGCGTCGGACTGACCAGGCGTCTTGCGGTTGCTGGCAAAGAATCGCTGACCAATCAGCACACCGGCCACCCATTGGGCATCGCGTGATTCATTGATACCCGACAGTTTGGTGGGCGCAAACCGGCGCACCTCGTCGCGCCAGACATCAAACAGATGATGACTGAAATAAAACCCGAGCGCATTCTTTTCTTCGATGAGCTCGGTATGCAGATTCCAGGGCGGTACACGAGCGACCTGATCCTGCACGATGGCGCCGGAATCGTCTCCAAACAGGGAAACCTGATCGGCGCTGCGATCTGCCTGATCTGCGGCATCAATGGCATGCGTTAGGGCGGCCAGCAACGCCGCGCGATTGCGCTCGAGCTCATCGAACGCACCGGCGCGAATCAATGCCTCCATCGTGCGCCGGTTGACGGTATGGCGATTAACGCGCTTGCAAAAATCGTAAAGATCGATAAACGGCCCACCCGCTTCGCGGGCTCGCAAAATTTCCTCGACGGCGCCCTGGCCTGTGCCCTTGACGGCGCCCAGGCCAAACCGGATGGTGCGCGGTGGTTTGCCCGCGCGCATGGCGTCATCCTCTACAGGTTCGAAGCGGTAAACCGATTCGTTAACGTCGGGCGGCAGCACAGCGACGCCGTTGTCCAGCGCATCGCGCCAGAAAATCTGCACCTTGTCGGTGTCGTCCATATCCGAAGACATGGTCGCGGCAATGAATTCGGCAGGATGATGTGCCTTAAGCCACGCCGTCTGATAGGAAATGAGCGCATAGGCTGCCGAGTGACTTTTGTTAAAGCCATAGCCGGCGAATTTTTCCATGAGATCGAACAGGCGCACCGCCAGATCGCCGTCATAGCCCTTTTGTACCGCGCCTTTTTCAAACAGCTCCCGATGCTTGGCCATTTCCTCGGGCTTTTTCTTACCCATGGCGCGGCGCAGCAGGTCTGCGCCCCCCAGACTGTAGCCGCCTACAATCTGGGAAATCAGCATTACCTGTTCCTGGTAGACAATGACGCCATAGGTGCTGCGCAGCGTAGATTCCAGTGAGGGGTGGAAATAATCGACCTCGGCGCGCCCGTGCTTGCGATTGACAAAGTCGTCAACCATGCCTGATTCGAGCGGGCCGGGACGATACAACGCCAGCACCGCAATAATGTCTTCGAACGTATTGGGCAGCAGCTTTTTGAGCAGCTCTTTCATGCCCCGGCCTTCAAGCTGGAATACCGCGGTGGTGTTGCCCTCGCACAAAATCCGATACGCGCCGGGATCATCCAGCGGCAGCGACATGATGTCAAAGTCGTGCATGGCCGGATTGAAGCGCCGGACATAGCGCACCGCCCAGTCCAGAATAGTCAGGTTGCGTAGTCCCAGAAAGTCGAACTTGACCAGGCCTGCGGCTTCAACGTCGTCCTTATCATATTGGGAAACCACACTGGTATCGCTGCCAGGCTGACAATACAGCGGACAAAAGTCAGTCAGTTTGCCGGGCGCGATCAACACTCCGCCCGCATGCATGCCGACGTTGCGGGTTAAGCCTTCCAGCGGGCGGGCCAGGTCAACAATCGCTTTGACCTCTTCGTCATTGTCGTAACGACGACGAAACTCCGGCTCTTCTTCCAGCGTCTTGGCCAGACTCCAGGGATTGGCTGGATTGAACGGAATCAGTTTGGACAGGCCATCGCACAGGGAATACGGCAGTTCCAGCACCCGGCCGACATCGCGCACGACCGCCTTGGCTCCCAGCGTACCGAAAGTGGCAATCTGGCTGACCGCGTCGCGTCCGTATTTTTCCTTGACGTATTCAATCACCTTCTCGCGGTTATCCTGGCAAAAGTCAATATCAAAGTCGGGCATGGAAACCCGCTCTGGATTCAGGAACCGTTCAAACAGCAAGTCATAGCGCAAGGGATCAAGATCGGTAATGCCCAAGGCATAGGCCACCAGCGAACCGGCGCCGGAGCCCCGTCCCGGGCCTACCGGCACCCCGTTCTGCTTGCCCCAGTTAATAAAGTCCGCCACAATCAAAAAGTAGCCGGGAAACCCCATCCCAATGATGGTTTTGCATTCCAGTTTGAGGCGATCCTGGTACGCCGGGCGCGCCTTGTCCCGCTCCTGTTCGTCCGGGTATAGTTGCTTTAACCGTATTTCCAGCCCTTCTTCGGACAGCTTGACCAGGTATTCGTCCAGAGAACTATTATCAGGCGTCGGAAAATTGGGCAGATGGGGTTTGCCCAGCGAGAGCGTCAGCGAGCAGCGACGGGCGATTTCAACCGTATTAGCAATGGCCGATGGCACATCGGCAAACTTGCTGGCCATCTGTGCCGAACTGAGCACATACTGATCTTCCGAAAAACGACGGGTGCGCGATTTGTTACCCAATAACTCGCCATCGGAAATACAGACACGGGCTTCATGCATCCGGAAGTCTTCGGGGCGCGTGAACTGGACCGGATGCGTGGCGACAACCGGCAGATCCAGACGGGCGGCCAGCTGCATGGCCAACTGCACATAGCGTTCATCGGCTTGCGGACCCGTGCGCTGCAGTTCAATATAAAAAGCGCGTGGGAACCAGGCGGCCCAGCGGCGCGCCAGCGCTTCGGCCTGATCAGTCCGCCCGGCCAGCAATGCCTGGCCTACGTCGCCCGCCATGCCGCCGGAAAGCAGAATCAGCCCCGGCTGATTTTCAAGCCACTCGCGCTGCAACTCCGCCCTGCCCTTGTACTGATTGGCGGTCCAGGCGCGCGAGAGCAGTTCGCACAGGGCCAGGTACCCCTGCCGATTCTGCACCAGCAACAGCGCACGAAATGGCTTGTCGCGGTCCTGCTCATTGGCCAGCCACACATCGCATCCGGCGATGGGCTTGATACCCTTGGCCCTGGCTGATTTATAAAATTTGATCAGACCAAACAAATTGGATAAATCGGTCAGCGCAATGGCCGGTTGCGAATAGCCGGCAGCGGCGGCTACCAGTTCGCTGATGCGCGCAGTCCCGTCCACCACGGAAAATTCCGAGTGGGTGCGCAAATGAACAAATAAGGGAGAAGCGTCTACTGAATTCATAAGCTATTGTATCAACGATTAAGGCTTTCCCAGCTTTTTTGCAAACGCCGTACCGACACCGGCACCGGGGTACGCAGCTCCTGTGCAAACAGGGCCACCCGCAACTCCTGGAGCATCCAGAAAAAGTCGTCCAGCCGCGCATCGGCCTGGCCCTTAAGCGCGCTGCGCATGCGCTGATAGTTAAGCGCCAGCGGCGCCATTTCCTGCATCAGCCGGGCATCGCGCGCCGGATCGCTGCGATATTTGTCAATGCGTGCCGACGCCGCCTTCAGATAGCGCGGATAATGGGTTCGCCGACTGTGCGGATGATCGGTCAGAAATTGCGTCGTCATGAAGGCGCTTACACCCGCCACGATATCGTCATGCAGGGTCTTGGCCGAAGAACGCACCGAGACGAGTTTTTTTTGCAGTGCCGCCCACTCTGTCAGGGTGGCCAGTGCGAGCCGGGCCTCCTCTTGAATCAACAAGCCTATACGGCCTTTGGCATCCTGGCGGCGCGCTTCGAACTGCTCGGCATTGGCCGGCAACGGGTCAGCCAGGCAGGCCTGCCCCAGGGCGGCCTCGACAATCTGATCGCGCAGGCTTTCCTGATTCATCAAAGACACGGCCAGCATGCCCATCCGCGTGAGCTCGGGAATAGCTTTGGCCAATTGCTTCAACTGGTCTTTCATGGCAATGCGAAACAGGCGCAACAAGCCTTGCCGGTGCTTGCGGGCGGCAATATCCGGATCATCGAAAACGTCAATAGTGCAGCTTTGTCCCAGATCCACCAGCGCCGGATAACCGATGAAGACTTCATTCTTCTTGCGGATCTCCATGATTTCCGGCAACTGGCCGAAATTCCATTGCACGATATCGTCCTGGCTGACGACCTGGGCCACCGATTTGTCGCGACTGACCATGGATTGAAACGACGCCTGCGCAGCCGGCGCATGTTCGGCCTTCAGCTGGCTCAGGTTGCGGCCTGCCGAGAGCATGCGGCCATGCTCATCCACCACTCTGAAATTCATGAACAAATGGGCCGGCAGGGTTTCAGGCTTGAAATCGCTGGTGGCGACCCGAATCGTCAACTCATCACGAATGTCATCGACCAGCGCCGCTTGCAGCGACCGGTCCGGATTGGCGGCTTTGTCAAACCAGCGGTCGAAGAATCCCTGGGCGTAGTCGGGCAGCGGGACGCAGTGGCGCCGCAATTTTTGCGGCAGCGATTTCAGCAGGTGCAGCACTTTTTCCTTGAGCATACCGGGCACCAGCCATTCGCTTTGCACCGGGTCGACCTGGTTGAGCAGGAACACCGGAACGGTTGCGGTGACCCCGTCTTTGGGCGAACCAGGTTCGAAATGATACGACAGGGCCAGCGACATTCCTTCCCACTCTGTGCGCTTGGGAAACACATCCGAGGTAATCCCCGATGCCTCGTGACGCATGAGATCTTCCCGGTTCAGCAGCAACTGGCGGGCCGCCGCCTGATCCAGTTTGCCGTACCAGTTCACCAGCGTCTGCGTCTGGCACACATCGGCAGGAATCTGTTTATCGTAAAAGGCAAAGATTAATTCGTCGTCGATCAGGATATCAGGCCGCCTGGCCTGATGCTCCATTTTTTCGATTTCCCGTATAACCCTGGCGTTATGAACGATAAATGGCAGCGTCGCGATTATCTGATTATCAACCAACGCCTGCCTGATAAAGATTTCGCGCGCCTGCGCCGGTGCGATTCTGCCATAGTTGACTTTGCGACCGCTGTAGACCATCAGGCCATAAAGCGTTGCACGCTCATTGGCCAGCACCTGACCGCGGCTGGCATTAAATGTCGGGTCGGACCAGTGTTTCTTCAGCAAGTGCGCGCCGGCAGCCTCGATCCAGCGCGGGTCCACATTGGCGATGCATCGCGCAAACAACCTGGTGGTTTCCACCAGTTCGGCAGCGACAATCCATTTACCGCTTTTTTTGATCAGCGCCGAGCCCGGGTGCACCACAAACCGGATATCACGCGCCCCTTGATACTGGGCGCTCTCCTCGCTTTTAAGACCGATATTGCCCAGCAAGCCGGTCAGCAGGGCGCGATGCACCTGCTCAAACGTGGCCTCGGTCGTGTTGACGCGCCAGCCCTGCTCGCGCACCAGTTGCAGCAATTGCGTGTGTACATCATGCCATTCACGCAAACGCAGGGGCGAGAGAAACTCCCCACGCAACTGGGTAACCAGTTTGCGCTGCGAGCGCTTGTGCTGCACCGCATCCTCATACCAGTTCCACAATTTCAGGTAAGACATGAACTCGGACTTGTCGTCGCGAAAGCGCACATGCGCCTGCTCGCTGGCCTCGCGTGCATTGAATGGGCGCTCACGCGGATCCTGGATCGAGAGGGCCGAAGCGATGATCAATATTTCGTGCAGACAGTGCTGATCGTTGGCGGCCAGAATCATGCGCGCGATGCGTGGATCCAGCGGCAACAGCGACAGTGTCCTGCCGATCGCAGTCAGGCCATTCTGTTCATCCAGGGCGCCCAGTTCCTGCAGCTGATTGTAGCCATCGGCCACGGCCTTGCCCGCCGGCCGGTCGACAAACGGAAACGACTCGATATCGCTCATGCGCAGCGCTTTCATACGCAGAATCACCGCAGCCAGAGATGAGCGCAGAATCTCCGGATCGGTAAATTTCGCGCGCTGGGCAAAACCCGCTTCGTCATACAGGCGGATACAGACGCCAGGGCCGATACGCCCGCAACGCCCGGCGCGCTGGTTGGCCGAGGCCTGGCTGATGGGTTCGATCTGTAACTGCTCAACCTTGTTACGCCACGAATAACGCTTGACGCGCGCCAAGCCGCTATCGACGACAAATCGAATGCCGGGCACCGTCAGCGAGGTTTCGGCCACGTTGGTGGCCAGGATCACCCGGCGCTGATTGGTATCGGGGCGAAAAATGCGCTCCTGCTCCTGCTGCGACATGCGGGCAAACAGCGGCAGGATCTGGGTGCTGGGCGGATGATGTTTGCGCAATGCCTCCGCAGCCTCGCGAATCTCGCGCTCGCCCGGCAAAAATATCAATATGTCGCCGGCGCCATGTGCCGCGCACTCGTCAACCGCAGCGACGATGCCGTCAACCAGCTCTTTCTCGCCATCCCGATCCAGGCGCCGTGTGTCATTCGCTGCCGAGCGTGCCGGCCTGGCCTCGTCATCTTCATCCAGAAAATGCACCGGGCGGTAGCGCACTTCGACGGGAAACAGCCGACCCGACACTTCGATAACCGGCGCAGGCTTGTCGTTGGCATCGGCAAAATGCCGGGCAAAGCGGTCTGCGTCAATCGTTGCAGATGTGATGATCAGCTTGAGGTCGCGCCTG
The DNA here is from genome assembly GCA_035304425.1 of Advenella sp. Classification (GTDB taxonomy): domain Bacteria; phylum Pseudomonadota; class Gammaproteobacteria; order Burkholderiales; family Burkholderiaceae_B; genus Advenella. The sequence continues at coordinate 1,410 of DATGQC010000312.1, read as the reverse complement.
CGTGTCAACAATACACGCAAAAAGCCGAGCAGAAAGTCGATATTCAGGCTGCGCTCGTGCGCCTCGTCAATAATGATCGTATCGTATTTGCGCAGCAACGGATCCTTTTGCGATTCAGACAGTAAAATGCCATCTGTCATCAGCTTGATCGCTGCATCCGGCCCCATCCGATCGTTAAACCGGATCTGGTAGCCAACCAGCTCGCCCAGCGGCGTATTGAGCTCTTCGGCAATCCGGCGCGCAACCGAGGTCGCCGCCAGACGCCGCGGCTGGGTATGGCCGATCAGGCGTGTGCGGCCCCGCCCGGCCTCAAGACAGATCTTGGGCAATTGCGTGGTCTTGCCCGAGCCGGTTTCGCCACTGACGATGATGACCTGGTTTGCTTCAAGCGCCCTGGCGATTTCATGGCGCCGTTCACTGACAGGCAGCGATTCGGGATAGGTAATGGGTGGGATCTCGCGCGGCGCACGCACAGGACGCGCTGGCTTGGTTTCGCGCGCATTCTGTGGTTTCTTTGCCGTATCGGCAGCCCGATCTTCCTTTTTTTTCATACAATTTCAATCTGTTCATTCAGCCAACATTATAATTTTGGCAGGCCGCATATACATCAGATAGCGGTATTACACATCAATTCAAGGAACTTATACCACCGTGACCACTGCCCCCGACCCCGAAACCTATTCTGCCCAGGATGCGCCTGAATTTGTTCCCGCACAGTTTGTGCGATGGTTTCGCGATGTCGCTCCCTATGTGCACACACTGCGCAACAAGACATTTGTGGTTGGATTTGGCGGCGATCTGATTCAGGCCGGCGCGCTCAATGCATTGATTCAGGACCTTTCCCTACTTACGTCGCTAGGGGTCCACATTGTACTGGTTCACGGCTGCCTGCCCCAGGTAAACGAACAGCTACGCCTGAAAGGCTTTTCCTTCCAGTTTGGTCGCGAACCGGAGCCCACCTCTGCTGAAGCCCTGGAGTGCGCCAAGGAGGCGGCCGGGGAGATCCGGCTGGATATTGAGGCGGCGTTCAGCCAGGGACTGCCTAACACGCCCATGTCCAACGCCCAGATCCATATTATTTCCGGCAACTTTGTTACCGCTCAGCCCATCGGCGTGATCGACGGCATCGATTTTCGGCATACCGGCAAGGTGCGCAAATTCGACCTGGACGCCATGAAAAAAGTATTGTCGCACGGCGGCGTGGTGCTGCTCTCGCCTATCGGCTTTTCACCGACAGGCGAAGCGTTCAATCTGGCGATGGAAGACATTGCCACCAGTACGGCGGTTGCCCTGCGTGCGGAGAAATTGATTTTTCTGACCCAGAACCGCATGTTGCGCGACAGCCTTGGGCAGATTATCACGGAAATTGCACGCGAAGATGCCGAAGCCATGATCCGCGAAGGCGCCCTT
>DATGQC010000311.1:0-3926 GCA_035304425.1 Advenella sp. | reverse complement strand
GTAATGTGCACGGCGGCACGATCCTCAAATTACTTGACCAAGTGGCGTACGCCTGTGCCAGCCGGTATGCCGGTCGCTATGTTGTTACGCTGTCGGTCGACCAGGTCATGTTCCGTCAACCTATTCACGTTGGAGAGCTGGTCACCTTTCTGGCGTCCGTCAATTACACCGGCAACACCTCTATGGAAATCGGCATCAAAGTGGTGACCGAAAATATCCGCAGCAAGCAAATTCGCCACGCCAATAGCTGTTTTTTTACCATGGTCGCCGTGGATGACAATGGCAATCCTGTGCACATTCCCCCGCTGGTTCCCGAAAATGACCTGGATCGTTGCCGCTATGAAGCTGCAAAAATGCGACGTTCGCTGCGCCAGGAACTTGAGGCGCGCTATGGGGAAATCCGGGCCACCGCCGGCACCTGAGAAAACAATGAAATATATCAATAATTTAGCTTGACACACCAATAAAAAACTGCTATCTTGGTAAGCTACCATGACGTTTTATATTGGTAATTTGAACAGTAGTATTTGAACAAAATTCATACTGAATAATTATTCTTACTAAGTTTGCGGGTCTTTCTCACGACACCGCAACGCGAGACAGAACTCCATATCGTCATTGTTATATTGCTTGTGTCATTAGTCCCGTCACACTACACGTGGCTGCTGTCGCCGGCACACCCTTAACAATTTGATGCGCCTGCATTCTCATACTTACAACGAAACACCGGCGCAATCATGATTCTGCAATAAATTTCGGCTACGCTATGCATAGCTGAACCGGATTGTCTCCGGTGCAGAAAACCAAAAACAATAATCTCATAATAAAGGAAACTACAATGAAATTACTCACACGCTTCCGCCAGGAATTTGGCCCACAGAACAATAACAACAATCAACAGCGCCCTGCCGTCAATACACCGGTCAAACCCACCGGTTTCAAACTGGGCATGGCAATGAACCAACCGCAATTTCGCTTGCATTCTGAAAAATGATCTATGCGGTTGCCGCTCACAGCGGCGCCAGCCGTTGATCTGAAACGCAAAACCCGCGGCCGGCGATGAAACCGGACAGCGGGTTTTTTTAAGGACCGCCGTCTTTACGACGATAAAGTTTATTTAACCGCGTACAGGTACAGCTCTACACGTCGGTTCTGGGCCCGGCCCTGCACAGTAGCGTTGTCTGCGATCGGATCGTTGGGACCGCGGCCTTCAATGCTCATGCGGCTGGCATTCACGCCTTTGCCGGCCAGGTAATTGACCACGCTTTGCGCGCGATTCACAGAAAGCTGTTGATTGAATGCCGCTTTACCGGTGCTGTCGGTATGACCGACAGATTTAAGGCGCAGTTGCTGGCTTTCATTCATTGATTGGGCCAGGGCATCAAGCACAGGGAACAGCGCAGGTTTCAGATCATACTTCGCCGTATCGAAGGTCGCGCCTTCAGGAATATTGACCTTGAGGCTGCCGTCGGGCATTTTGGTAGTGGAGATGCCCAGCTCTTTGCCGCCGGCATCGTTCACGCGGCCAACGATACGATCCCAGTTATAGCCAACAATGGCGCCGCCGATAGCACCAATACCAGCACCGATACCCGCGCTTTTGGAAGAATCTCCTATTAGCGCGCCCAGACCGGCACCCAATGCGGCGCCAACGCCAGTGCCTGCTGCCGTATTGCCGCCTTGCGTGGCGCATCCGGCCAGCAGTGCGCCAGCCACCAGCACTGCTGCGATTCGAGTTTGACGAATAATCATTGACTTCTCCTTGTTGGATTTGTTTGCTGTACTAAAAAATCTGAATAACCAGGTTGAAAATCAGCCACACTATATAATCCTGAGCCACATTCAGACCAGACCGCAGCCCGGGTGAAGTCTGTCTTACGACAGTCGCAATTATCACGGCCTGTCCGCAAATGCGGCCTGAACAACCATGACAACCTTGATGGTGTCAATACAATAACCGAGCAATCGCCAAAGCGCAAGTAATCATCGACCTGTTGTTATATCCGGGCAAACCCTTTGATGCAGCAGCATCACCAGCTTGCAATCGGGCTGAGTGGCCAGGCGAAAGGTGATTTGTTCGAACTGTCGAATGCCCGATTGCGGATGGTTAAATTCCCTTAAGCCGCCTTCGCGCTCGACAACCACCTGACGTGCCCACCAATGGCTGAACACGGGACTGCCGGCCAGCAGTTCATCAATCAGGCTGGAGGTCTCGCCGTCATCCAGATACGCGCCGATATCTGCGCGAAACTCCGCCACCACCCGATTGGCGCGGGTTTCCCAGTCCACCACTATGTCGGGCGCCTGTGCATCCAGGAAAATAAAACGCAGCAGATTGGGCTGCGCCTGGGCGCTCATCCACCCGGCAAACACCTGGTCCAGCGCAGCATTGAACGCCAGCACATCCCAGTGCCGATCCAGAATGTACGCCGGCGCATTGATACTGTCCACGCAGGCCTGCAGCGAAGCCGTTGGCGCCGATACCACAGCGCTGTCATGATCCGGATCGCTGACATCGGCAAGTTCAAACAGATAGGCGCGTTCAGCCCTGGTCATTTGCAATACCGTGGCCAGCCGCGCCCACACCGTGGCCGACACCGACACATCACGTCCCTGTTCTATCCAGGTATACCAGGTCACGCTGATGTCGCAAAGCTGGGCCACTTCTTCACGGCGCAGACCGGGGGTACGCCGCCGCTGTCCACCGGCGATACCGGCCTGTTGCGGCGTCACGCGATCACGAACGCTGCGTACGAATGCACCCAATGCCTGCTTGCGAAATGCTCCGTGTTTGTCAGCCATGCCACTCCTGCCACAGTGATGGTCCAGCGCTGCGCTTACCCCAGTACGCTCATAAGCGAACGGCGAACCTCTTCTTCAGGCAAACCGCTGCGCGCAATATAATCCTGCAACTGATCCTGGCCTATCGTACCCACATTGAAATAACTGGAATCCGGATGGCTCAGATAAAAACCAGACACACTGGATGCCGGGTACATGGCCATGCCATCAGTCAGATACATGCCGATATCTTCAGTCTGCAAGACGTTGAACATATCGGTTTTAACACGATGCTCGGGGCAGGCGGGATAGCCGGGCGCCGGACGGATGCCCTGATATTTCTCGTCAATAAGCGCCTGATTATCCAGGTTCTCATCCTCGACATAGCCCCAGAGATCGCGCCGCACCCGGGCATGCATGCATTCGGCAAAACCTTCGGCCAGACGATCGGCCAGGGCTTTGAGCAGAATTGACGAGTAATCGTCCATGTCGGCTTCGAAGCGTTTCTCGTGCTTCTCAATGCCAATGCCGCCGGTCACGGCGAACAGACCGATGTAGTCCTTTACGCCGGATTCCCTGGGCGCGATGTAGTCGGCCAGGCATTTATTGGCCACACCCTCACGCTTGGCGTTTTGCTGGCGCAGATTGCGCCAGGTGAACAGCACCTGTTCACGCGACTCATCGGCATACACTTCAATATCTTCGTGGTTGACGCTATTGGCAGGATAAAAGGCAATCACACCACCGGCGCTCAGCCAGCGTTGCTCCACCACTTTTTTGAGCATCGCCTGCGCGTCCTCGAACAGTTTACGCGCCTGCTCTCCCACCACCTTGTCATCCAGAATTTTCGGATACTGACCAAACAGACTCCAGGTCTGGAAAAACGGCGTCCAGTCGATAAACGGCACAATTTGGGCCAGATCGAAATTTTTGAATTCGCGACGCCCCAGGAACTTCGGACGCGGCGGCGTGTAGCTGCTCCAGTCAATAACTGGCGCACCCTTGCGCGCTTCTTCCAGCGGGATGATAGGCGTGGCCTTACGATTGGCGTGGCGTTCACGCACCAGCTCATATTCCTCGCGTACCTGCGCCAGATAACTCTCAACCTGATCGGAAACCAGATTGGTTGCCACGCCTACCGAACG
>DATGQC010000310.1:0-3742 GCA_035304425.1 Advenella sp. | reverse complement strand
CCGATGCTTGACCAATATCCGATAGGTGTCACGGGAAAAATCACCTTTGCCACATTCGATCAGCGCCTGCATTTCAGCTTCGTCCCGCGCTGTCCCCAAATAGCACCACTGGTGAATGACATGCACCAGATTGCCTTCCCGCAGCAGCGCAGCGCCCTCGAATGGCCAGTCCCGCAGTCTTAACGCGGACAAGGCAGTCATCAGTCTGGCCGAGTGGGCAATAGACGACTCCTGCCCGACGCAGGCGCCGGCGCACGACTTCAATTGCCGCGCAAAACACGGGCTGTTGCTGTGCACTTTCTCCAGGCCAAGCATCGCCTTGCATAATTTTTCAGTTTTGATGATCGCCAGTAGCGCTTCCCTGGCATCCCGCGCCGACGAAAACAAGCCGTAAAGATGTAAGCCCTGCCCGATCGCAATGTCGTTTCCACCCAAAAGAACAGGAATCCACAGGCCAGGGGAAGTCTCAACCAGTTTCCAGGTGAAAACATCCTTTTGCCTGCGCAACTGGCGATTCAAAGTCGGCATGCGTTCCTTGATCAGGCGTGACTCGGTCAGCAACGCATCAACCTCGCCGGCACAGCAAATATGCTCAATCCGCCGAATCTGCATGGAAATTTTCATTTCCTTGGGCGCCGTATGATCACTGGCAAAATGCGATAGTACCCGCTGGCGCAAACGATTGCTTTTGCCGATATAAATCGGCAACTCGTTCTCGCCATAAAACACATAGACACCAAAACTATTGGGCAGGGCGTCGATCACGGCCGGGTCAATATGCGCCGGCAGCGATGGTCGCGCGATCAGGCCCTGCACTACATCATCAACGAGTTTGCGGTCGTGCTCCCGACAGACACATTGCCAGAACTGCAGCAAAGCATAGGCATCATCATAGGCGCGGTGTCTGTCCTGCATCGTCAGACCGTGCCGTTGAATCAGGTAATCGAGCCCGTGGCGCCGATGCTGCGGATAGAGGCGGCGGGAAAGCTTCACGGTGCAAAGTATATCTGCCTTGAAATCCTGCCCTGCCCGTCGAAAGGCATTCTTGATAAACCCATAATCAAAGCGGGCATTGTGGGCGACAAAAATGTGTCCGGCAAGCAAGTGCTGAATGTGCTCTGCCAATTGTGCGAAGGTCGGCGCATTGGCCACCATCTGGCCCGTGATTCCCGTCAGGCTTTCTATATAACCCGGGATGCGACATTCCGGATTGATCAGGCTTTGCCAGGTGCTGACGGCGTGCCCGTCAAAGCGCACAATGGCGATCTCGGTCAGACGATCGGTCGTCGCAGATCCGCCGGTTGTTTCGATATCGACAAAAGCAAAGGGCCTGTCCGGCGTAGGAACAGTAGGAACGTAACAGGGCATGGGCAAGATTGATCACTGTGAATTTATACAGTGTTTATACACTATTCTGGCCCATTGTGTCGCGTAGATCAGGTCCGTGTTGCAATTGCACCAGCACGGCTTACCCGGTTCATGTCTGGGGCCTGGGCCGCAACAATGGCCCTGTCCTGATTAATATGGCTGCGCCTGGGCACTCGACGCCCGGCAACGCCAAGGCGCAGCAACTCGCCAACAGCCGCAGCATCGACGTCGCCAATGACGCGATCTATTCGGCCGGGCGGCGCCTGTTGCTGAGCCAGGCGCGTATATCGTCAAATGCCGGTATGCCGGAAATCAATACCAGCAGACAAGCCAGAGGCACCGTGGCAATGTAGCCAATACGATTGAAGCCCCAGGCTCCCATGGCGCCGCCCGAAAAAAAAGCGATCAGCAGCGCACAGTGCAGACGCAGCCTGCCTCGGTCTGCCACCACAAAATGAATGTCGTTCCGCCTGCGCCCCCGATTCCAATAGAACAGCTTGCCCAGTTCAATGCCGATATCGGTAACGATTCCGGTCACATGGGTGGTTCGGATAACGGAACGGGACAGCTTGGTAATCAACGCGTTCTGCAATCCCATGAGAAATGAAAGAATCATGACTGTGATCGGCACAAACAGGCCATGCATCTGCGCGATCCGCGCCCCCAACATGCCAAAACACAGCAGCAATACCGCTTCCAGCAAAAGCGGCAAGGCATACTCGCTGCGCATTTGATGCACCCTGGCATAATTCACCATGATCGTGGTGCAGACGCTCCCGCACAGGAAGCAAATCAACGCAGCCACACCTGCCAGAACCAAGTCGTACGCGCCCAAGATCAACTGGTCGGCCATGGTCGACACAATACCGGTCATGTGGGAGGTATATTGATGAACCGCCAGAAATCCGCCGGCATTGATTGCGCCGGCCACAAAGGCCAGCAGCGTGCCAATCTGTTTATCGGCTTTCTGTGTACGAACAGAATCTGTCAGTGCTCGGGTATATCTGAGTGGCATATATGTGACGACCTGTTGGCACAGGTTAGCGTGAAAAGGACATTCATCGACTTATTATTTGCGCCTATTATATGCCGTTTGCAGAACAATGACGCGAATCAAGATCGGACCACGCAGACCAACACCGCTCAGACAGCAGCGGCAGCCACCTGGTAGAGGCCCAGTACGACCAGACTGCAAAAGAAAACCTTCCTGAACAGGGACGCCGGTAATCTGTGTCTTAGCGTTTGCCCCAACGACATCCCCAGCAGTGCCGGGACCAGCATCAGCAACGAGATTCCTGCTGCGTCAGGGGCATAGCTTTGGTTTAGCCACAATCCCAGGGCCAAGGCAATGGTCGAGACAGTAAAGGACACCCCCATCGCCTGAATCAGGCGATCGCGTGACAGTTGCAACGCCTGCAGATAAGGCACTGCGGGCACGACAAAGACACCGGTCGCCGCAGTAATGAACCCGGTTGCAAAGCCGACCAAAGGCCCCATCCAAATTTGCACGATGGGCGAAACAACGATGGCACGCCCGGTCAGGCCCCAACAGGCATAGGCGACCAGCGCCAAGCCCAGGGCCATGCCGGCGGTCTGTCCGGCAGGCGCCCCCAACAGCCACGCGCCCGCAATCGTGCCAGCCAACACCCCGAGCTGCATTGTGCCAATACGACGTAATAAATACGGCACCCCACCGAAGGGACGCATTTGCCAGATATTGGTCAACAGAGATGGAATCACCAGCAATGCCGCAGCCTGCGCCGGCGACATCAACAATGCCAGCAACGCCATGGAAATGGTGGGCAGACCCAGCCCGACGACACCCTTGACTGCACCGGCAAGAATGAATACCGTTGTCACCAGCGCCAGCGCACCAACCGTATAGGTCTGACCAAGATTGAAGATCGAAAGATAACCAGTAAAAAAGTCCATGAAATCTACGCCCTGAAAGAGTGAAACCGTGCTCAATGGAAAGCTTGTATAAGGAAATCCCTTAAACCAAAAGCCGAAGCTCGACTGGGTCCGTCATCCGTGCCGGCAACGTTTGCTGAAAACATACCGTTGAAAACATTGCTGTTATTACGATACATAATCACAATAGTCCCTATTGTAGGGATCGGCGAAATAGCTGAAAATCAGGAAATGTCGATCATAGACTAAGGAATTTCCATAATCGGACTGGTATACTGCGACCATGCGCTTTGATCTGACCGACCTTCGCCTGTTCCTGAGCGTGCACGAATCGGGCACCATCACCGAGGCTGCGCGCCGCTGCCACATCACCACAGCATCGGCCAGTGAGCGCATAAAGGGAATGGAAGATGTACTGGGCGTGCTGCTGCTCAATCGCAGCCACAAAGGGGTACAACTGACG
>DATGQC010000309.1:0-2006 GCA_035304425.1 Advenella sp. | reverse complement strand
TTCGATATTGCCGTGAAAGATAAGCACCACACGCTCTTGATGCGGCACGAACCAGGCGGTCGTGGCGCGCATTTCCACTTCGCGGCAATCGTCGCCCGCTGCGGGCCGGATGAACGCCCTGGCATGCCAGCGGGGCAGCGTTCCCTGCCAGCAGGGCCGCTCCGGATGCATATTCCAGATCGAAAACGCGGCCCCCAAAGGAAGTTGCGTGAGCCTATCCCACCGCTGGTCAGGCTCGGCCGCGTTGAACATCAAGGGGTTCATGTCGGGGAAGAAGCCGGGGAATTCCTGGCGCTTCCATTGCTCGGAATACGTGCCAAGATGCCGGAATCGCCGTGGATACAGCATGTTCACGGGTCCGAACCCGTAGGGCCGGTTTCCGCGCCGGCCGTACTGATATCGGTCTACCGGGCTCTCGACATTGGGCAGGGGCAGGCGCCCCAGCGGGTCGGGACCCGGCTCGATCCCCCGTCCGCCGGGATTGTCGGGATAATCTTTTCCGCCATAGGCCCTGGCCCAGCTAAGCGGCATGCGGTCGAACGGTTCGGGTTCGGTGGGCTGATCGCCGATCCAGTAACGGTCGCCAAACACCAGCAGCGCTTTGCCCAGGCCGGCGATGTCGGCGCGCACCATGACCCGGCGCTTGTCTTGCTGGTGAGCGGTATACGCATAGCCGCCGATCAGGTATTCGGGCACCACCTTGGGCAGCACGTGGTCGATCACACCATCGCAGTCCAGCTCGGGCAAAACCTCGCGCCACAGCTCGACGTCAGATAACAGGCTCGGCTTTGCGGGATCTTTCATGTCGGCCAGCGCAATGACGCAAACCGACAGGAAATTCTTGCCGCGCCATGCATAGGGCCGGTGCAGCGTCGTCAGACGGAAGGGCTTGATCGTTTTCATGGCGCCTTTGTCTACCAGTCCAGCACCAGCCTCTGGTCATTATCGGGATCCGCCAGGATTGCGATATGTTCAGCCGGACGGACAAAGGCCAGCCGTTCGAAGGGAATCGGCTGCTCGATCTCGCGGATCACCTCTTTGTGGTCATGCGTGAACTTGAGCCTAACTCTCAGGATGGGAAGCTCGTTGACGTACTTGGATGTGCCATTGACTTCCAGAATGGTGGCCTGCAGCGCGATACCGCTCTTGCGCAGTTCGCGAACCAGCGCATCCGTGCGCAGCACAGGCAACACGGCGTAGCGGAATATTCCGCCAAACAGCAGCAGCATCCCGGCGGCCACGGCAAAATGGCCAAACTCGCGCGTATAGAGCAGCCAGCCGCATCCGGCCATCCCCAAGGCAAAAATCAAAGCAAACAGGTATTTGACCCATTGCATCGACGGCCCCGTCAGTTCTGGCTGGTAAGCCCGGCCACACGCGTATCCAGCCCATTGACCTGATTCTTCAACCCGGCCATGTCGCGCCTGATACCGGCGTTTCCGCTCTGCACCGCGCGCATCGTCCTGATGACGGCCGACACCTTCGATTCATTGCCGGCAATCTTGGTATCAACGCTATCCAGCCGCGTGGTGAGCCCTGCCAGGGCGGTCTTTGTGCCTTTTGCCGACAGGTCATTGCGAATGAATGAGTTGTGCATGCCCTTGAGGTCAACGGTCACGCCCGCGATGGTGGTGCCCGCGCCGATCACGAAAGCGTTCAAGGGATAAACGCCCAGATTGCCGCCCAGCACAACCGTGCCCTTTACGCCGTAAACCGTTTCGAACGCCGCGGATTTCAGCGTCTTGAAATAGGCATTGGCTTCTTCAGTGATGTCGCCCAGCACTGACTTGTTCTCGTTGGCGGTAATGGTCACCTGCCGATTCGCCTTGATCACCTCTGTCAGGTCGGCTTTGTATTCGTGCAGCGCAGTGCTGTTGACGGTGATATTCTGCTCGGCTTGCGTCACCCGGGTTTCTATGCCGGTGATGGTCTGGTTGAAATCGCTCTGGTACTTGTGGATCGCGTTGCTGTTGACGGTGATTTTCTGCTCGGCCTTCACCAGCCTT
>DATGQC010000308.1:0-6816 GCA_035304425.1 Advenella sp. | reverse complement strand
TTGGTTACTAATATTCTTGGTCGCTTTTTCAAGCGTTTTCATTAGCCATTTCATTAAGCTTTTGCATTGAAACTGGCGCACCGGGACCTGTGCCTATCGCCAATTTCGTACGGAGCCCCGGCTTGCAGCGCAAAGCGTGATGCAGGCGCTTGCGGCGACCACTTTTTGCGACCCGGCGCTTCTGCGTAATATTTCATTCAGCATATCAGACAAAGAGGGTAGACATGGACATTCAGAAAATACATCACGTAGCCTATCGCTGCAAAGACGCGAAGGAAACCGTTCTCTGGTACAAGGAAAATCTGGGCATGGATTTCGTTCTGGCCATTGCCGAGGATCGCGTGCCTTCGACCAAAGCCAATGATCCATACATGCACGTTTTCATTGACGCTGGTCACGGCAATATACTGGCATTCTTTGAACTGCCCAACTCGCCGGAAATGGGCTTTGATGCCAATACGCCGGACTGGGTTCAGCATATCGCGTTCGAAGTGCCCAGTGTGCAGGTGCTGGAGCGCACCAAAGAAAAATTGCAGGCAAAAGGGATTGATGTCGTGGGCGTCACCAACCATGTTCTGTTCAAGTCCATTTATTTCCGGGATCCCAACGGACATCGTGTCGAGTTGGCCGCACCCACGGCGACGCCGGAAATGAACCGGAAACTGGACGAAGTCAAGTGGGATATGCTGGAAGAATGGAGCAAGACCCGGCGGGCGCCCAAACACGCAGCGTGGCTGCACGAAGAAGAGCTTCAGACATAACGGTTTGTTGTGCGCGTCTTGCCATAATAGCCGGGTATAAGGGGTGGATCACCATTGATGGCAGTCCGGCCCTTTGTCCCTTGTGCGTTTTCGCAAGTACTATTGGCGGCATGGTCAGCGCATGTCGTGTGAGTGGTTCGGCTTGCGCGGCCCGGCAAAAGAGAACGATGTGAAGCGAACCACTGTACAAAAGAAACCGCTTAGGCGCACCCGTGCATCCGGGAATGCGCACGCCGATTGTCTGCGCCTGTGCTGATTCGGCCAGCCAGCATCACTGGAAGGCGGTACGTGCGTCCAGGAAACGTTCGGCAAAATAGCGGCTGTCCAGCGAATCGACCCGGACCTTGCCATTGTTGCGGCTGGACGGAGCGTGGACAAATTCGTTGTTGCCGATATAGATGCCCATATGAGAGTAGGGCTTATAGGTATCGAAGAAGACGAAATCGCCTTTTTTAAGCGCAGATCGGGCGATCGGTTTGGTCAATTTGGCAATCATCGCGGTGTTATGCGGAAAGCGGAAGTCTGCGGATTCCTGAAAAACGTAGCGTACAAATCCGCTGCAATCCATCCCGTCCGGGGTCATGCCGCCGTAGCGGTAGGGGGTGCCGGTCAGCGTCAGCGCCCGTTCCAGCACCGGTTCGCGATACGATGCGTCAAGCGCAGGCGTTGAATAGGAAGCGGGCACCTCGGCCACCGGGCCGCGGCTTGCACACCCTGCCAGCAGGCAGCCCGTTATCACCGCTGCAATTGAAATCTGGAAACGTAGCATAGCTTATCCGACGCGAAAAATTCTCTGGATTTCAGTATCGCAATTTCGCCGCGCCGAGAAAAGCATTTTGCCGTTTTTTTTAAGAAAAAATCAGAAAATTAATCATAAAAACAACAAGTTAATCAAATTATTTGATGTTGTTTGTGAAGAGCGTTTTTAACCGCGAAGGCTGACTGCGCCAGAATTGAGGCGAGGCATCAATACGTGCGCCCAGTTCGGCCGCAGCATGCCAGGGCCAGCGCGCGTCATATAGCATGCCGCGGGCAACACCGACCAGATCCGCCTGACCGGCAGCCACTACCGATTCGGCCATCTGCGGATCAGTAATCAGGCCAACGCCAATGACCGGCACATCCACGGCATTTTTGATTGCCTGCGCAAATGGTAACTGATAACCCGGCTCGTTCTTGATCTGTTGCGCCTGCGACAGACCGCCCGAAGAGACATGAATGAATGCCGCACCGCGCTCTTTGAGCGCCTGGCTCAGGAGGATGCTCTGCTGCACGTCCCAGCCGCCATCGACCCAGTCGCTGGCCGAAATCCGCACACCCACCGGGACCTTGCCCGCCACTTCTGCGTAGACCGCCTGGAATACCTCCAGCACGAAGCGCATGCGGTTCTCAAGGGGGCCGCCGTAATCGTCCTGGCGCTGGTTCGACAGGGGCGACAGAAACTCATGCAGCAGGTAGCCGTGTGCGCCATGCAGCTCGATCGCATCAATGCCCAGGTTTACGCTGCGACGGGCCGCCTGCACGAAGGCATCGACAATGCGCGCCAGCCCGGCCTGATCCAGTTCCTGGGGCGCACGGTCCTTGGGGTCAAAAGGCACTGGCGACGGGGCATAGGTTTGCCAGCCGCCATCCTCCAGCGGCAACTGACTGCCGCCAAACCACGGCTGGCGGCAAGAGGCCTTGCGCCCGGCATGCGCCAGTTGAATCGCGAACGGCGTGTCGGAAAAGCTGCGAATATCGCGCAGGGTGCGTGCAATGGCCTCCTGGGTGACATCGTCCCATAGCCCGACATCCGTTGGCGAGATGCGTCCTGCCTGTTCGACACCGGTGGCTTCGATGAACACCAGCGCCGCGCCGGACACCGCCAGCGAGCCCAGGTGCATCAGGTGCCAGGGCTGCATGCAGCCGTCTATGGCTGAATACTGGCACATGGGAGGAACAATAATGCGGTTTTTGAGTTGCAGGCTGCCCAGGTTGAAGGGGCTGAACAGGATTGAATCGGACATGGCGTGTTCACACTTTTGAAAATTGTCGGGAATGGCCGAGGTCGTTGCGGACCTTGTCAGCGCTTATGCCGTGTTTTACCATACCCGCCGGCCCTGCCCGGTAAATGACCCTGCTGACGACGTGAACGTGCGTATTTACCCGTAAAGACAGGCTGATTTGCAGGATTCGTGGGAGGCACGCAGCAGCGTATCGTGTCTGCGGCAGCAACATGACCGAAAAAAATGGTATAAAGCAGCATAAAATGTAATTATATTTTCATAAAAGATGGAAATAGTAAGTTTACTTACATCAATGAATGCGTTGTTCTTTCCCCTCCGGACTTCATAGTTGCTGCCATCATGATTGAAACCGACTTTACCCGGGCGCTGGCCAAGCGGTTGCCCGAGCTGACCAAACCCCAGCGGTTGCTCGGCGCCTATGTGCTTGAACATCCATTCAAGGTCGCCATTATGTCGATCGACGAATTTGCGCAGGCGGCGGGCGTGTCAAGCGCAAGCGCGAACCGGTTCGCACGGGCGCTGGGTTATCCGGGCTATGCGCAGTTTCGGCAAAACATTATCAAGGGCTTTGAAGGCGTGCTGGAATCGGTCAATCGCCTGAAAAAAGAACAGTCGTACCCTGCCACCAATCAGGAAATCATGTCCAATGTGCTGGTGGAAGGGCAGCGTAATCTGGAGAAGACCCGCCTCAACTTAAGTGCCGAGACCTGTGATAAGGCGGTCAACATGATTCTGGCCGCCCGCCGTATTTTCATCCTGGGCCTGGGCTCCAGCGGTTATCTGGCGGGCCTGCTGGAGCGGCGCCTGTTTTCGCATAACGATATGGTCGTCAGTCTTGCCGGCCCTGGCGGAGTCACTTACGCGGCCCGCAGGCTGGCGCTGGTCGATGAACACGACCTGGTGATCGCCCTCACGTTCCCCCGGTATCTGGCCGATACGGTCCGGATCGTGCAGAAAGCGCATGGTCGCGGCGCCAGGGTGCTTGGGCTGACCGACAAGGCCACGTCGCCGATCGTTCCTGCCTGTGATTGCGTTCTATACACCTCCAGCGACAGCGTCTACAGCACCAATAGCGACCCGATCGCACTGGCCCTGATCGACGCGCTCATGGCAGCCCTGGACTATCGTTCACCCTTTTCAGTTGAAATTGCCACCGAAGTGGCAGAAACCATCACCCCCTGGCTCATTCACGGAGAAACCTCGGCATGACAACTGCCATTATCGCCATTCATGGCGGGGCCGGCGCCCTGTCTCGCGACACCATTACGCCGCAACAGCAAGCGGCCTACGAGAAGGCATTGAACGATATTCTGGTGCAAAGCGGCGCCTTGCTGGACCAGGGCGGCTCGGCGCTGGATGCCGTGACGCTGGCCGTGCGCCTGCTTGAGGATTGTCCGTTATTCAATGCCGGGCTCGGTTCCGTGTTTACCAGCGCGGCAACTCATGAAATGGATGCCGCCATCATGGACGGCGCCACCCTGGGTTGCGGGTCGGTTGCATCGGTCTCGACCGTGCGCAACCCGGTGCTGGCAGCCAGAGCCGTTATGGAAACCAGCGAACACGTCTTCTTTTGTGGCAAGCCTGCCGAAGCGCTGGCTGCCGCCGCCGGACTTGAGATGGTCGAACCCGACTACTTCAGTACCGCCCAGCGCCGCGAGCAGCTTGACCGGGTCCGTGCAACCGGCGCCGCCAGCTTTGTGCTGGATCACGATGCGATGACGCAGGAGCAGCCGGGTAACGCCGCGGCGCCGCTGGATGAAGACCGCAAACTGGGCACCGTCGGCGCGGTCGCGCTGGATCAGGCCGGCAATCTGGCCGCAGCCACATCGACCGGCGGCATGACCAACAAGCAGCCCGGCAGGGTGGGTGACTCGCCTATTATCGGCGCGGGTTGCTATGCCAGCAATCACAGTTGCGCGGTGTCCAGCACCGGCACCGGTGAAATGTTCATACGCAGTGTTGCCGCGTATGACGTGGCGGCTCAAATGCAATATGCAGGCCGCACGCTGGCGCAAGCAAGCGATAACGTGGTGTTTGAGAAGCTGCCGGCTATCGGTGGCGTAGGCGGCCTGATTGCCGTCGACGCGCAGGGCAATGTGGCGCTGCCGTTCAATTCCGAGGGCATGTACCGGGGCTACCTGCGGATCGGGCAGGATCCGGTCGTCGGTATTTATCGTGAACCCAATGCCTGAGCGACGCGCCTGAGCGGTATGGAGAAAACAGCAAGTGAATACAAATGTGATTAATGCAAATGCCGACGAGGCGTCAACCAACAGCACCGGACAACTAGGAGCGGATAGTGTTCTGGATGTACGCAATCTGAGCGTCAACTTTGTCGGATCAGAAAGAACCGTGCACGCAGTTCAGGATTTGTCCTTTACAGTGGGCCAGGGTGAAACACTGGCCATCGTGGGCGAATCGGGCTCGGGCAAATCGGTAACCTCGCTCTCGCTCATGCGCCTGGTCGAACACGGTGGCGGTCGCATCGTGAGCGGGCAAATGCTGTTTCGCCGGCGCCAGGGACAGGTCGTGGATCTGGCCAGGCTGCCTGGCGCGCAACTGCGCAGCATTCGCGGAGCCGATATGGCCATGATTTTCCAGGAGCCCATGACGTCGCTGAACCCCGTGTTTTCGGTCGGCGATCAGATTGCAGAATCCATCCGCCTGCATCAGGGGTTCAGTCAGCAGCAAGCCATGGCAGAAGCCTTGCGCATGCTCGATCAGGTGCGTATTCCCGAAGCGCGTGCTGTCCTGACCCGGTTTCCGCATCAATTGTCCGGCGGTATGCGCCAACGCGTCATGATAGCCATGGCGCTGGCCTGTAAGCCGGCCCTGCTGATCGCCGATGAACCTACGACAGCCCTGGACGTGACCATTCAGGCGCAGATTCTGCAACTGATCCGGGAGCTGCAGAAAGAAATGAACATGGGCGTGATCTTCATCACGCACGATATGGGCGTGGTGGCTGAAGTGGCCGATCGTGTCCTTGTCATGTTCAAAGGAAACAAGGTTGAACAGAACACTGCTCAGGCTATTTTCCACGATCCGCAACATGCCTATACCAAGGCCTTGCTGTCGGCCGTGCCGCGGCTGGGGTCCATGAATGGCACCTCCCTGCCGGCCCATTTTGATTTGCTGTCGCTACAACAGGCGGCGGCAGAGCAAGCCGACACCCCGCATGAACCGGTGGTGCTGGCGCCTGATCGCCAGGCCGATCCGATCCTGCAGGTCAAGGATCTGGTGACGCGGTTCGATGTGACCAGCGGTATTTTCAATCGTGTTGCCAGGCGCGTACATGCGGTCGAAAAAGTCAGCTTTGATCTGTATCCTGCAGAAACCCTGGCGCTGGTCGGGGAGTCCGGTTGCGGCAAATCCACGACCGGTCGCTCATTGCTGCGCCTGATCGAAGCGCACTCGGGACAGATCCTGTTTCAGGGGCGCGATATCAGCAAGCTCAATGCACACGATATGCAGGCCGTGCGGCGCGATATCCAGTTTATTTTCCAGGATCCCTATGCGTCGCTGGACCCGCGCCAGACTGTGGGCTATTCCATCATGGAGCCGCTGCTGATCCATCGTGTGGCCAGCGGGCGCGAGGCATTGGCCCGCGTGGAATGGTTGCTTGAGAAAGTCGGTCTGCCGCCGGCCATGGCGCAACGCTACCCGCACGAGTTTTCCGGCGGCCAGCGCCAGCGCATCTGTATCGCACGTGCGCTGGCGCTCAATCCCAAGGTGGTGATTGCCGATGAGTCGGTATCGGCACTGGATGTTTCGATCCAGGCGCAGATTGTCAATCTGCTGATGGATCTGCAAAAGGAATTTGGCATTTCATATCTGTTTATTTCACATGACATGGCGGTGGTGGAACGCATCAGCCATCGCGTGGCAGTGATGTACCTGGGGCAGGTGGTTGAATTGGGGTCGCGTCGTGAGATATTCGAAAACCCGCAGCATCCCTATACGCAGAAACTCATGGCTGCCGTGCCTATCGCCGATCCTGACCGGCGGCATAAACTTGCCACCCTGATGGCAGGTGAAATTCCCAGCCC
>DATGQC010000307.1:0-6918 GCA_035304425.1 Advenella sp. | reverse complement strand
GTGGTCTGCCAGCGGCCGGGCGCTTAGCATGGGGCATGGGCAAGGCTTGACGAAAATACTCGTAGACCCGCAAACGCGCGCCCTACTGGGCGCGGGCATGGTCGGCCCTCACGCCGGCGATCTGGTGTCGGAAGCGGCCCTGGCCATAGAGTTGGGCGCGGAACCCGGCGATGTGGCCCTGACCGTGCATCCGCACCCGACGTTGTCTGAAACGCTGGCATTAGCGTGCGAAGCATACGAAGGCACGTTGACCGAGTTATATATACCAGCAAACAGACGCAGGACAGTGCAGCCAGTATGACAGTATGCGTTAATCAATCCGAGGAATGTGACCAGTGGCGACATGGAATAACGCGGTACCCAACCGCAAGGCAATGCATATGCTCAAGCGCGAAGCGCTCTTGCGAGAGGCCATTGCTGCGTTTAATCAGAAAGGGTTTCATGCGACCTCTCTGGACGACATCGCAGCCAGTCTGGGTGTGACCAAAGCGGCGCTGTATCATTATTTTTCCAGCAAACATGCGCTGTTGTATGAGGCTTTTTCCGAGGCCCTGAAAGTGGGCTTCGCCGCGATTGATACGGCTGAAGCGCAGGGCGGAACAGGCCTGGTGAAACTGCAGACAGCGATTCGGGAATACCTGCAAGTGACGCTCAGCGAAATGAGTCGCTGCATTATCATTACAGAAGAACATGCGCTGGAACCCAATGATCGCAGTAAAATCGTCGAACAGCGGGATCGCTTCGAGGCCAGGTTGCGTACTTTCGTGCGCGAAGGCATTGATGATGGCAGCATCGTTCCTTGTGACCCTAAGCTTGCCATTTTTTCCATTTTCGGCGCGGTGAACTGGGTGCCCAAATGGTATTCCGACGCAGGAGCGTGGTCCAACCGCCAATTGGCTCAGGGTATGTCCGAACTCCTGTGTCGTTCAATAGCAAGTAAGCCGCTTGCGTCGCTGGCGGTGGATGTAGGCAAGATTCAGCCCGATGCGCCTACGCCAATGTGACGGCAGAGGCATCCCGCCACAGGATTCGCCTTTGAGTTTGCGTGCTCCTGCGGATTGACGGCCGGTGCGCCAATGTACTGCAGTCGCCCCCTAACCAGCCACAGCCGTCATGCCTGGAACAACAGCGCCCGGCATGCCCGGCAACCACTGCGCGACCCGCGGCTGGTCTTTCAAAAAAATAATATGTCAGGCGCGATTGCGGATCATCGACTGCAACACCCCATCGCGCCGGATCAGCCCATGAAACAGTCCCGCCGCCAGGTGTAACAAGACCGTGGCAAAGAGCAAATAGGCCAGATAGCGATGGGCTGCGCGCAACACGGCAAAGATGTCTGCGTTTTCCGGCGTGATGGCCGGCAGCGTCCAGGCCCCGATGAGCGTGACAGGCGTGCCGCTGGCCGAGACCATGGCCCAACCGATAAGCGGCATGGCAAACATGAGCAGGTAAAGCAGCCAGTGCGACGCTAGCGCGACGCGCTTTTGCCACTCCGGCATTTCAGCCGGCAACGGCGGCGTACCCTTGACCAGGCGTACAATCAGCCGCAGGCACACGAGCAACAGAAGCACGGCGCCCAACGGCTTATGAATGGCCAACAACCAGTTGTGGCGCCCGGAAACCGAGGCGACCATACCCACTCCGATAAACAGCATTGCCAGGATGCCGGCAGCCATCAGCCAATGCAGCACTCTGGCCGGCAGACTGAAAGTCGTTCCCGGCGTTTGATCAACAGAATGGTTCATTTTGAATGCTCCGATGAGGCGGCAGAAGAAGAAGGAGAAGGGGAGGGGCGGCTCAGGCCTTCGCGGGTTCGCCGGTCGACCGAGGCGGCATAAACGGAGGATCGCGCGGGCAGCAGGGGATCGTCCGAGATGGCCATGCCTTGCGGCAGCACGGTAGGATCGAAGTTGATGTCGCGGCAGGGGCCGTGATCCTGGGACTGGCTTTTTTCAATCACAATGGTGCCAGCGTCAACCTGCTTGCGCGAATCCGGCCATGGTTTCGTGGCGTCGTTGCTCGGATCGCCGGGATCGGCAACCGTCACAATCAGGCGCCAGCGCAAGGGGCCTGCTGACAAGCGTCGATTCAGGTCTTTATCCAGATAGTTCTGGTCATGTTCCGGCGCGGCTTCGTCCGCAACCGGATTGCCCAGCGGCGCCACGCGCCAGCGCACATTCTGGCGGACGCCGTCATTATTGATAAATACAAATGCATTGAGACTGTAATAGGTCTCGGTGGCAAAGCTGGCCGACGGGCGCGCCGTCTTGACCCATTCGCGGAACCGGGCCGTTTCGGGATGGGAGGCAAAAAACGCCTTGATTCGGTCCGGATCCGGTTTGCCGGTTTTCGGATCGGGCGCGCCAGCGAGCTGTTGTTCATAGAAACTTTGCGGCGTCGCGACCGGAAAAACCGGCATACTGTTCATGCCGGTGCGCCACTGCTGGCCATCGGGCATGGTAAAGCGCAGCGCGAAGCTGCGGATAGGAACGCTGGCGTCGGGCGCATAGGGGTTGGGACCCGGCAGCGCCAGACGTCCAACCAAAGGGGTGTTGGTGTCGGCCGCGAACAACGGCGCGCGCGACAGGTTCTGTGCCTGGCCACTGCTCTCGAAGCGACCGGTCACGCAAATGCCTTTGGCGTGATTGCGACGAAAGCCGGGGTGGGTCTTGCCTCCGGGTTCGAAGGTATTGGCAATACGATCGGCAGTCAGGCGTTGCGGACCAAGCCAGCCTGCGGTGTAGCCAAAAGCGGCGCCCAGGCCCGCCACGGCAGCGCCGATCACGGCAAGTCGCATCAGTTTTTGCCCGACGGTCATGGCGGATGGACGGATTTGTTTCTTTTCCAGCATTGTACTTCTCCGGCCTTTCGGCCCGTTGCACATGTGGATATAGACGACCGCGCATTTTTTTTATTCCGAAATGGAATAATATCGAATCACAAACGTCTTACAAGGGCCTTGCATTGTTTGCAATCACCCGGGCAGGATATGAATAAACACCGTATTTTCAACCAAAAGGACAGGGAATATGAGCCCAGCGCAGAGGACTTGTCGCTGATGCCTGATATCGAAAACAGGGGTAACGCCGCGGATGACATATCCGATGCGTCGTTGCGCGAGTTGTTGCCCCGGTTGTATCGCTTCGCGCTGTGGCTCAGCAAAGATCCGTCTGCTGCCGACGACCTGGTGCAGGCCAGCATCGAACGCGCCCTCAAGCACCAGCATACACGCAGGCCTGACGGCGATCTGCGCGCCTGGCTGTTTTCCATTTTGTATCGGCAGTTCATCGATACCACACGCAGTGCCAGGCGCTATGCGCGATTATTGGAATGGTTTCGCAAAGCCGACGAGGCGCCGTCCACCGAGCGTCATGTGCAGGCCCGCGCTTCGCTGCAGGCATTTGAACAGTTGCCGGAAGCGCAACGGACCCTGTTATGGCTGGTCAGCGTTGACGGACTCAGCTACAAGGCCGTAGCGGATATGTTTGATGTTCCGCTGGGAACCATTATGTCCCGTCTGTCGCGGGCGCGCGGCGCATTACGCGATGCATGTGACGGTGAATCAAGGCCACATCTGAGGATACTGAAATGAATAACGACCCACGCATTGACGAAAGGATGCGACACGCCTACGTGGATGGGCGGCTGAGCACGGAAGAACAGAAGACGATGGCCATTTATCTTGCGGCCCACCCGCAAGAGGCGCGTAAATTGGACGCCTGGCGCAAAGATGCAGCGCAATTGCAGGCGGCGTGGCAAACGGCAGAGCCGCCGCTCAATCCGGCACTGGACCCGGCGGTTATTCGTATGCGTTTGAAAGAACGTGCAACCATGCGCTGGCAACTGGCGGCCAGCATTCTTGTTGCACTTGGCATCGGCGGTCTGTCGGGATGGCAGCTCAATGCCGGACCGACGTCGCCAGCGAGTCTGGCTGCCCGACCGTTGCCCATGCAGGATGCCATAGCGGCATACCGGGTCTTTACGGGTAATCCGGCGTTGCGGGCCGATGCGCTGGCTTCAGAAACGGATTTGCAGCAATGGCTGGCTGCCAATTTTGCAAATGCGCAGCGCCTGCCCGATCTGAGCGCCAAGGGTTTTCACCCTGTTTCCGCCCGTATGCTGGTGACCGAGGAAGGCCCCGCCGCCGTCGTGATGTATAAAAATGACGCCGGACAGCAGACCGGATTCTATATCCGGCCTCCTGGTCCGGGGAACAAGCTGCTGCCAGAAGGTCAACGGCAGGAAGGACCGCTGCTTACCCGCTATTGGTCAGGCCAGGGCTACAATTACGCGCTGGTCGGCAGCAATGCAATTGTGATGAACGGTACGGGTTGATCAAAATGACGTGTTGATGCTAATGATTTTGCTGCACGGGAGTCAGACCTCGACCGTCAGTAGCGGGTCAAAGCGCTTGTTCTCCTGCGTGTCTGAGCGTTTGGTATAGCCGCGCGGGTTGGCGACCACAGGGATCGGGTGCTCGATGCTGTCCAGGCAGTAGTTTACCGAGTCATGTACATGGCCATGAATCACCAGACTGGGCTGACCTGCGATCAACAACGCAGACAGGTCGCTCACGAATGCGCCATTTGTGCTGCTGCCGATATACTTTGGATTGATTGATCCTGGTGCGACGCCATGATGGGTGACGACCACTGTTTTCCTGCCAGCATTGCGCATGGTCGCCATGGCCGTCGCCAGCCAGGCGCGGGCCGCATAATGATCCTCAAGCGCCATCGCCGGAGAAAATGGGCGCGGGCGCTGATCAAATGCCTGGCATGCCGATTCGGGGCGAGCGCCAATCAGGCTGAAATCATTGATGCACGCCTGGCAATACGCCATAGAGAGCGGGTTTGCATGCTCAAAGTCGGACCACAAGGTTGCGCCCAGAAAAGTCACATCGTCGATTGCAACGACCGATTTTTCCAGAATATATACATTTTCCGCGATCGCCCAGCCCCGTAATTCATCAAGCGCATCGGGCCAGATTGAGCGGTAGTATTCATGGTTGCCCAGCACCATGACGACCGCTCTGAATTGCGCTGCCGCTTTCTGCAAAAAGAACTGCAACGGCCTTTTATCGGTAATGACGCCAATATCCCCTGCCAGCACCAGGACTGTTTCAGGGTCCGCGGGCTGACCCGGGATGTCGAACGGAAAAAATTCGATATGAAGATCAGAGAGGATGCGGATTTTCATTTCAGACGATCAGGCAGCGCACACATTTATCATGGAATATTACATCGTCCGCCGCTTTTTGTCATCGGCAATGGGTCATCATAATCCCTTGATATCATACGTTTTGATCATGTTTTTCATAATCGAAAAACCGTCTTCGATATATGCCGAAAAATCAGCTGCGCTTGCCGGATAGCTTTTGATTCCGTACCGGTTCACCAGGAAATGTCCATACTCATCGCTGGAGACGACCTGATGAATGGCAGTCTGGAGCCTGGCTTTTACCTCTTCGGGAATGCCTTTGGGCGCTGCGACACCGATAATTCCCGTGATGCCAAAATCATAGCCTTGCTCCTTGATGGTTGGCGTGTCGGGAAACCAGGGCAGTCTGTAATTGCTTGCCGATGCGATGACTTTGAGCTTGCCTGCCTTCACCAGCTCGACATATTCGGACGGGCCTTGCAGGGCAACGTCGACAAATCCGCCGATAACGGCATTGATGGATTCTGCTGACGATTTGTAGGTGATCTGGTCAAACCGGCCGCCCGTCACTTTTTGCAGTTGCAAAAAGGGAAAGTTGTTTGGCGCGCCGGTCACGCCATAGAAAACACCCGCTTCGGATTTGGCTCTGCTGATCAGATCCTGGATATTGTTGATGGGCGATTCGGGCCGGACGACCATGCCATAGCTGAATTCGGCCACGCCACCGAGTAATTCGAAATCATCCCGTTTGTACGGCACCTTTAACAACTGCGAAGTGAATGTCGCGGTGCTGTATGAATAAAGTCCGATGGTGTAGCCGTCGGGTTTGGCTCTGGCCAGATTGCCCAGTTGCAGCGTACCGGTCGCGCCGGGCTGGTTGAGTATGACCACAGACTGACCCAGCTTCGCCTCCAAAAGCCGGGCAAACTGTCGGGCGATGCCGTCTGTAGAGCCGCCGCTTCCATACGGGACGGAAAGCGATATGGATCTTTGCGGATACGCCGCAGCCTGCACTTGACTGGCAACGCCCGTCAGCAGACACGACAATCCGACGACCAGATGGCTTAACTTCATTTGTTTCTCCTCTTTCAATAGGGGAATGCAGCACACCTTAGCCAGTCACATCATATTTGTACGATTGAAAAAAAAGGCCGGCGTGGGGTGCGGTCCACACTGTTATTCTTATGCCTGAATCAGCAGTCAATCATACGTGGACGCTTTGTGCTTAACAATGCAGGGAAATTGAATATCTGAACTGCAGAAAATGAAGGAGGCTGGGGCATTTGCAGCAGTAAGGACAGGCGCAAGCCCGGGAGAATCATTCAATGGTGGCGGTGCGCGCCGGTTAAGCGGGTCCGGTTTTGAGCCGCAGAGCGGCACAGGCAGTCACAGGCAGCATGGCGTGACGGAATACGCAGTGTCAGCCGCAGGGGCGACATCCTATCGTCATGCCTGGTGTTGACGCTGTCGTGTTGTCGTGGAAAACAGGCCTGCACGTGCTTGCAGGCCCACTCATATATTCAATGCTCTCCATCTTGCATGTTCGGATTTGAGATACTCGACGTAGATGTGTCCTGTTCCCTAGGGTTATCTTGGTGGGCGAGCTGCGACTTGAGCATATAAACACCCTCACCTGTCTAGCTGGCACAAGCAGCGCGGTGAAAGTCCGGGCCCCGGCTTGCCCGGATCAGCTCCTGGGAATAGGGCATTGCTGCGGTTTGGCTATACAGGGCGTCAGGAGACATTTGCTCTACAATTTCT
>DATGQC010000306.1:0-3214 GCA_035304425.1 Advenella sp. | reverse complement strand
AGATAAATGCGTATAAACACGGAAGTATAAACCTCAAACATGAATTTAGGCATTTTTTGGCCTAGCAATTATACAATAGAGGACGAATCTTTTTTTGCCGGAACCCTTTGTGTCAATATTACATCGCGCCTCGTTTTACACGTCAGCCGCCCGGCTCGACCAGTTGCCGCCGCCAGGGGCGCCTGAAGTCTGTTTTGTAGGCCGCTCCAATGCCGGCAAATCTTCCGCCATCAATGTGCTGACCAACCAGAAACGGTTGGCGTTTTCAAGCAAAACGCCAGGACGCACCCGGCTGATCAACCTGTTTGGCATCCCCGACCCGCTGGATCCCGAGCAGCCGCTGGGCTTTCTGACCGACCTGCCTGGTTATGGCTATGCCTCTGTCGCACGCGATGCCCGCGAAGAATGGGCCGAGGTGCTGGGCGCCTATCTGCGCCAGCGCACCTCGCTGGCCGGCGTGGTGTTGCTGATCGACATCCGCCGCGGCGTGACCGATCTGGACAAGCGCCTGACCAACTGGATCGCGCCAACCGGCAAGCCCGTGCTGGCTTTGCTGACCAAAGCAGACAAACTGCCCTACGGACAACGCATTAAGGCGGTTTTTGCGGTTAAAAAGGAGCTGGCCGATATCGGCGCGCTGAATGCGGTGCCGTTTTCCGCCACGCAACGCATCGGGCTGGAAGAGGCCGACCGCAGCATCGTCAACTGGATTTCCCCGCAGGTCGTCCCCTGATGACCGCGCCTTGCGTGAAATGGCAGCCGATCACGCTGAACTTTTCGGGCATGGGACACTCTGACGACACAACTGGCTGTAAACGGATGTATTTCAGTACACGAGCACAAGCCCTCCCACCACGCCGCGCCCGCAAGCCTGGTGTCGGGAGCCAGCCCAAGCCAATGATACGCAGGCCTGTTGCTCCCACTGCCCTTTGCCTGCCGGCCTGACCGGGACCGGCGCCAACGGGTAGATGAGTTGATCTGCCTTTTTGTTTCACCTTTCGATTGCATCCTTGTGGTGCAGATTGCTATACGGATAACACCATGACTTCAATTATCACTGCCGATTTTCCCGCATCCCGCCCCCGCCGCAACCGTCGCGACGATTTTTCACGCCGGCTGGTTCAGGAAAACGTCCTCACCGTCAATGATCTGATTTACCCTGTATTCATCAAAGAAGGCACGGGCGTGACCGAGGCAGTGGCGTCCATGCCGGGGATCAACCGGTACAGCCCCGACACGCTGCTGGCGGTCGCCGAGACCTGTGTCTCCCTGGGCATTCCGGTGATGGCGTTGTTCCCCTCTATCGACCCGGCATTGAAAACGCCTGACGGGATTGCCGCCACACACGAGGACGGCCTGATTCCACGTACGATTGCCATGCTCAAGAAAGCCTTCCCCGAGCTGGGCATTTTGTGCGATGTGGCGCTGGACCCCTACACCAGCCACGGACAGGACGGCGTGCTGGACGACAACGGGTACGTGCTGAACGACGAGACCACGCAGATTCTGGTACAGCAGGCGCTGACCCAGGCCCGGGCAGGCGCTGACTACGTTGCACCCAGCGATATGATGGATGGCCGTATCGGCGTCATCCGGCAGGCCCTGGAACAAGAAAAACTGATCTACACTCGGATCATGGCCTATTCGGCCAAGTACGCCAGCGCCTTTTATGGGCCGTTTCGCGATGCGGTAGGCTCGGCCAGCAACCTGGGCAAATCCAACAAAATGACGTATCAGATGGATCCGGCCAATCGCAACGAAGCACTGCGGGAAATCGCAGCGGATATTCGCGAGGGCGCCGATATGGTCATGGTCAAGCCAGGCATGCCCTATCTGGATATTGTGCGGGACGTCAAGGATACCTTCCGCGTGCCCACCTATGCCTACCAGGTTAGCGGCGAATACGCCATGATCAAGGCGGCCG
This sequence comes from Advenella sp., assembly GCA_035304425.1. Taxonomy (GTDB): domain Bacteria; phylum Pseudomonadota; class Gammaproteobacteria; order Burkholderiales; family Burkholderiaceae_B; genus Advenella. The sequence goes on along the minus strand of DATGQC010000306.1, from coordinate 1,290 downwards.
CGCAAAACGGCTGGCTGGACCACGACAAGGTCATGATGGAATCGCTGATGTGCTTCAAGCGCGCCGGCGCCGACGGCATCCTGACGTATTTCTCAATTGAAGCGGCGCGTATTCTGACCGGCCGCCAGTAAACCGCGGCGCCCGGCGCCGGCGCTATCGGTGCGCAGCCTGCCATTCGCAGTGTGGGATAGGTGGGTCACGGACTGCGGGTGGCAGCCAACGGCCGATAGTGCGGCAATGGATTAACAGCCGCGAACCAAACCGGCGCCGGCGCACCGGCAGAGTGGTGATGGCGCATGACTATCGTGTGCCGTCACTACCCTGCCCGCAAGCAGATTACAGCTTGAAGCCGTGATACTTCTGCCCCAACGCGACCGTGGCCGCAAAAAAGCCCGCCTTGCTACCGCAATCGTAGCGCGTACCTTCATAGGCAAAGCCAAATACGTTACGGCTTTCCAGCAGGGCTGCAATGCCATCGGTCAGCTGGATCTCGCCACCTGCGCCCTTGCCGATGTGGCGCAGGAATTCAAAAATTTCCGGCTCAAGAATATAGCGCCCCACCACCGCCTTGTCCGACGGCGCATCGTCCGGCGCCGGTTTTTCAACAATCTGATTCACCTGGATCGTGTTGGACGATACTGATTTACCCGCGATAATTCCGTATTTATTGGAGTCTTCACGCGCAATGGTCTGGATGCCAAGCACACTGCCGTTATTGGCATGCGCAGCCTGAATCAGTTGCTGGGTCACCGGCACGTTTGAATCAATCAGATCATCGGCCAGCAACACAGCGAACGGCTCGTTACCCACTACGGGTTCGGCGCATAACACGGCATGCCCCAGGCCCAGCGGCGCCGGCTGACGGATGTAAATGCAATTGACATTGGACGGAATAACCTGTCGCACCTGCTCCAGCATCTCCTGCTTGCCCTTTTCTTCCAGTTCGGATTCCAGCTCGGGCATGGAGTCAAAATGATCCTCGATGGCGCGCTTGTGCCGCCCGGTAATAAAAATCAGATCGGTAATGCCGGCCTTGACCGCCTCTTCCACTGCGTACTGGATAAGCGGCTTATCCACAACGGGCAGCATCTCTTTAGGCATGGCCTTGGTCGCCGGCAAGAAGCGGGTGCCCAGGCCAGCCACGGGAAATACAGCTTTACGGATCGGATTCATTTAAACCTCTTTGACGTATCGAATGACGCCATTTTATGATAAAAGCCGTTGCGCTCAGGGGTATAAGTCCTGCAGGCCGGCAAACACCGGAAAACGGCGATCCCTGTCCGACAGGAT
>DATGQC010000305.1:0-3234 GCA_035304425.1 Advenella sp. | reverse complement strand
GTCTGCATCGCGCGGAGCGGATGTGCTTGGCAAGCTGGATACTTTTCTGGTCGGCAAGGCGGGTTTGCCTGAACTCGCGGCCAAAAGCCTGCCTTTTCATTCGCTTGACGGCATTCCGTTGGTATTGCCCGCCGTGCCTAATGGCTTGCGCGCGACGCTGGACGTATTGTCCCGGCGCCACGATACGAAGCTGAACATTATCATGGAAGTGGAAACTGCGACGGCGATGAAGGATGTCGCTGCAGGCGGCCATGTCTTCACGCTCCTGCCGCTGACTGCGGTGGCCCGGGAAATCGCCGCCGGAGAACTGGCGGCCAGCCTGGTCATCAGTCCGGGGATACGCAGAACGATTGCATTGAGCGTCACCCGCCAGCGTCCATTATCCGAAGGGGCCAGGCTTGTATCGTCCAGGGTCAGATTGCTGGCATCGGCGCTATTGACCGATTCAGGCGTGGATGAATGATAAGTACAGGGCGCTGCCATGCTTTGAGCTATATTTATTCTGGATGCAGCAAAACCGGACGAGGGCAGATGCCTAAGGCATGGCTAACCCGATCTACTCTCATACTGGTCGGATTCAGTAACCGGAACCGGGTCGTTGGATGCGTGGCAAAGGCATGGGCGATGCCCGGTCTGCCATTGTCAGCAAAACACGGCGCAATTGCTTGGCTATCCTGGTTGATCATACTGTTCACGTTTGGCTTTTTTTCTAAGATCAAGGATCGCGTATGTTAAAGGACCATAGCATTCGACTCCAGTCTCACTGGAATACCGTATATCGGGAGCGGGGCCCTGATGCGGTCAGTTGGTACCGTCCCCATCTGGATCTTTCCATGCAATTGCTGCAGGAAGGGGGACTGGACAACGATAGTCGCGTTGTTGATGTCGGCGGCGGCGCGTCTACGCTGGTCGATGATATTCTGGCTTTCGGTGTATGGGATATGACTGTGGTGGATTTATCCGAGACAGCGCTGGAAATGTCAAAGACGCGACTGGGCGCCGACGCCTCGAAAATACAGTGGATTGTTGACGATATCACCACGCTTCGCTTGCCGGAAGGACGCTACACCCATTGGCATGATCGCGCGGTATTTCATTTTCTGACGGATCCCAAAGACGTGCAAGCGTATGTCAGGGCTGTAGAATATGCTGTATGCTCAGGAGGATACCTCGTTATTGCGGGTTTTGCGCATGAAGGGCCGCAGCGTTGCTCGGGTCTTGTGGTTGCCCGCCGCTCGGCACAAGACATTGCCGATATTTTCAGCAAACAGTTCACCTTGGTAACATCAAAACCCGAAGTTCATGCCACGCCTGGCGCACAAGTCGAACAGGCGTTTATTTATGTTCTTTTGCAAAAGCACAAAGTTCAGGGATAAGCCTTGCGTGCGGGCCTCATCGTTCACAGCGTAAGCGCTGGTTGCATGAATCTGCTTTAAAACTGTTCTATTGCGGGAGACGGTGCCTTGAGTTTCCATGCGAAGAATCTTTTTTAATGATTGGAAAGGGCACATAGGCTTTATCGCCTCCTGGTTGAATCCATATCTGCCAGTAACAGCTGCCTGGCAGCCTGACCCGAGACGAATCCACAGTAATGGCCGCAAGCTTTCAGGCCTTGATGAATTTGCTATAAGTAATATCAATGATTGCCGAGCGCCCGATCCACAGTTATAGTCAGATTTTTATTTGGCCGGGGGCGCCCTATGAATCGTCGTTCATTGCCGCTGAACGCATTGCGTGCGTTTGAATCAGTGGGGCGTCATCGCAGTTTCAGCCTTGCTGCCAGCGAACTTGGGGTGACGCATGGTGCGGTGAGTCGCCAGATCGGCATGCTGGAGTCATTGCTGGGGTTGCGCCTGTTTCGCCGCAGCCAGCCAATTGAGCTGACCGACGAAGGGGAGGCGCTTTTTTCAGGCGTAGCACCGGCTTTTGACCGCCTGTCCACCGCTTTGGACAGCTTAATGTGTCCTGGAGGCCAGACACTATTGGTCAATGCGCCGCCCACCTTTACGATGAAATGGCTGATTCCCCGACTCTCTGTTTTTCAGCACCGGCATAGTAAGGCTGAGGTCCGCTTGACCGCCAGTACGACCAGCATCGCATCGCTCAAGTTGAGCGATGTCGATGTTGTTATACGAAGGCTTCCCCAATCGGCGGATCTGCATGCGCAACCGTTCCTGTCGGGCAGGCTCGTGGCCGTATGCGCGCCGGAACGGCTGGAGAGCTGTCCTGTATTGTGTGCCGAAGATATAAAAAAGCATCGCCTCATGGAGGCCAAAAGCAATGTGCACGCCTGGACACAATGGTTTGAGCAAGCGGGCTGCGAGAAGCCTGCGTCGAGCGAATTCCTGCGCTTTGATGAAATGTTTTTCGTGGTGCAAGCTGCCTTGGAAGGTCTGGGCGTGGCGCTTGTCCCTCTTTCGCTCGTCGCTGACGATCTGGCTGCGGAAAATTTGGTGCTTGCGTTTGACGGGCCCGATGTCAGCGCTGCCGATTACGCCTATGTTGTGACTCCACGCGGCCGCAACCGTCCCTTGCTCAACGAGTTCTGTTCCTGGTTGTCAGAACAGGGCAGGGAGTCCAATCAGTTTTCCGGCACGGTAATATGAATATGCGGCATGGCGCCTGTATGGCTGGGTCGCCGGCGTCGCTCGCGGGATGATCAGGCGTTGTCCCTGGTCGGTTGAGGGTAGGCGGGGCCACTGCTTACTCAATGCCCGGACAGCGTCACGATCAGATCAGGCACTCTAGTAAAAAACACAAGACACCGCTCCAGCTGCAGCGGCCGTATATGGCTGCTCATGACAGCCCCGGTACTGTCGGCTCGTCACCATCTATTGTGAGATTACTGCACATCATTCGATTTTTAGTCGATTTACGATGCCCGCTGTTACGTGCATCATAAGAACACTTCCTACATTCTGTGCCGTAAAAAACTAACATCTCTGGAGCTGATATGCTGAGTGGTTTTCGAGTGCTTGATCTTACCTGGGTGCTGGGCGGACCGTTCGCCAGCCAGTTGCTTGCCCAACTGGGAGCGGAGGTGATCAAGGTGGAGCCGCTGGAGGGCGATTTGTCACGCAGAGTGTCCAGCCATTCAACGGTATTTGAGGGCGACTCGGGTTTTTTTCTTTCGGTAAACCGGGGGAAGTCCAGTATTGCACTGGATTTGAAGTCTACGCAGGGCCGGCAGGTGCTGTATGACCTTGTGCGGCAGTCCGATGCCATTATTTACGG
>DATGQC010000304.1:0-3681 GCA_035304425.1 Advenella sp. | reverse complement strand
AACCCCGATAATCCACGCGCCCATATCGAAGGCACCGGCCCTGAAATCTGGAACCAGACAGACGGACAGGTTACGCATTTTGTGAGCGCCATGGGTACCACGGGCACGATCATGGGGGTTGGCTCCTATCTGAAATCGCGTAACGCCGCCATCCAGATCATTGGCGCACAGCCGGCTCCCGGCGCGTCGATTCCAGGCATCAGGAAATGGTCCGAAGAATATCAGCCGGCAATCTATAACAAGGCGGGTGTCGATCACTTCGAACTGATCGGGCAGCAGGAGGCCGAAGATATGGCTCGTCATCTGGCCGCCAGTGAAGGCATCTTCGGCGGCATTTCGTCCGCAGGGGCCCTGGTGGCTGCGTTGCGCACCGCCGAACGTGTGAACAATGCAACCATTGTCTTCGTCGTTTGTGATCGCGGTGATCGGTATTTGTCCCAGGGTGTGTTTAATCCGGTTTGAGCCGGCAGCAGCGGGGCATGAATGGGTGTGATGAATGCACCTCAAGCAACCAAATAGTTTGATATAGATCAAGAGCGCTTTTTCAGATCGGTACTATGATCGGAGGGTATGAAACCCGCCTCCATCTTCTCGATCCCCAGCGACCTGGGCGCTCAGGAACGCCTGCAGCGCAGGCACATGCTTGCCCGGCTCGGGCTGGCCTGGCTCGTCATGATGCAGGTCATGATGTTCGCCTTCCCGGGCTATCTGCGCGCCAGCTACGCTGATGCTGAAACTGTTGATACGCTCAACACTGCTATTATTGTGATGAACTGGTGCAGTCTGCTGCTGACCGTGCCGGTGCTGCTTTATTGCGCCTGGCCGATCTGGCGTGGCTTTCTGGGCCGGGACCCGCATGACACCCATCAGCAGTCCATGAACTGGCCCATTGGGCTGGGCATAGTGGTGGCCTTTGTTCCCAGTGCCATCGCGACCTTTCGCCAGTCCGGCGAAGTCTATTTCGAATCCATTGCCATGTTCGTTGCCTTCGTGCTCACTGCGCGCTATCTGGCGCTTGCTGCCAGGCAGTCGGCTGGTGCTGTGTTCGATCAGCGTTTAGATCAAGACTCCAGGCTACTGGCCGAGACGGCCGACCGGGTCGGCCTGTACTTCGTGAGCGTACAAATTGCGCTCTCCATCGTGTCTGCGCTCGTCTGGTATTTGTATATTGATCCCGGGCATGCCCTGTCGGTGCTGGTCGCGCTGTTTGTCATGAGCTGTCCCTGCGCCATGGCCATGGCAGTGCCCGCTGCGCAGGCAGCGGCGCGCGCCATCGTACTTGGCAGCCCGTCGCTCAGCCTGAACGCGCTTATTGCCTTGCGCGCGCAAACCGTGCGGGTTGCCCGCCGGGCTCTTTACGGCTCATTGTTGTGGCACTTGCTTATGATTCCATTTGCCATGTTTGGTCTGGTGCAGCCATGGCTTGCCGCCATAACCATGCTGATTTCTTCGCTGGCGGTCGCCGGTTATGCCTGGCGCTTCTATAAAAACTATACGTTTGGCGAGCCTGTGGGATCAGACATGATCGCGATTAACTCGTCGTCGGCTTAGTGCTGCCATGGACGTTTTCTTTCTATTGGTTTTCCTGGCTTTTCTTTTCGTGATGAGCATTGGCGGCGTGTTGTACTGGGCGGTAATGTCCGGTCAGTTCGACGACAGTGATGAAAACGCAAGTGTGATATTACGGGACGAAGATGCGGCCAGCGTGTCGTCCGAACGCGCGCAAGGCGAGATGGCGGGCCGCGCGTCTTCTGCCCAATCTTCGCTGCGAAAACCGTAGTTGCCAGCACATCGGCCTGACAACGGCTGTATGAAAAACTGTTGTATTCCTCGTCATGGCCAGACCGGCGCTATCAGGTTTTGTGGCCGTTTCAGTGATGTCTTGGAGCAACTTGATATTTATCAAATCGCTGTGTTGGGATCTATTTAAGATTGAACAATAGGTTTTTTTTAGGGGAAATGTTATGCGTGCCCAGAATGCGCGCTCCGCAGACGCGGAGATTTTCAATTACACAGTCGTGCGCCAGTTCACCATCATGACCGTTGTGTGGGGAATTGTCGGCATGTTTGTGGGTGTCTACATTGCAGCCCAGCTGGTCTGGCCGGAACTGAACATCGTAGACTGGCTCAGTTACGGTCGCCTGCGTCCGCTGCATACCAATGCGGTTATTTTTGCCTTTGGCGGCAGTGCGTTGTTCGCCACCTCTTATTATGTCGTGCAGCGTACCTGTCAGACGCGCCTGTTCTGTGGACCACTGGCGTCGTTTACTTTCTGGGGCTGGCAATTGGTCATAGTGGCTGCCGCGATCACCTTGCCGGCTGGATACACGACCAGCAAGGAATATGCCGAGCTTGAATGGCCTATCGACATCCTGATTACCCTGGTCTGGGTCGCCTATGCGATCGTCTTTTTCGGAACAGTGGCTAAGCGCAAGATGAAACACATTTATGTGGCCAATTGGTTCTACGGTTCGTTCATCCTGACGATCGCCATTCTGCATATCTTCAACAATATCGAGTTGCCCTATAGCTGGTTCAACTCTTATTCCGCCTACGCCGGTGCACAGGACGCCATGGTGCAATGGTGGTACGGTCACAACGCGGTGGGTTTTTTCCTTACCACCAGCTTTCTGGGCATGATGTATTACTTTGTCCCGAAACAGGCCAATCGCCCGATCTATTCCTATCGCCTGTCCATTGTTCACTTCTGGGCGCTGGCTTTTACTTATATGTGGGCCGGCCCGCACCACTTGCTGTATACCTCATTGCCTGACTGGACCCAGAGCCTGGGAATGGCTTTCTCCCTGATTCTGCTGGCGCCTTCCTGGGGTGGCATGGTCAACGGCATCATGACCCTGTCCGGCGCGTGGCACAAGCTGCGTACTGATCCTATCCTGAAGTTCCTGGTTGTGGCATTGTCGTTCTACGGCATGTCTACATTTGAAGGTTCCATGATGTCCATCCGGACCGTGAATGCGCTTTCCCATTACACGGAATGGACCGTCGCGCATGTGCACTCCGGCGCGCTGGGCTGGGTTGCCATGATCACCTTTGGCAGCTTGTATTACATGATTCCCCGCTTGTACGGGCGCGACTCCATGTATAGCAAATCATTGATTGAAGCCCATTTCTGGATGGCCACTATCGGCGTCGTGCTGTATATCGCATCAATGTGGATTGCCGGTGTGATGGAAGGGCTCATGTGGCGTTCAACAGAAGTCGACGGTACGCTGACCTACAATTTTGTTCAGGCGCTGGCGTCTAAATATGTGCTGTACATCATTCGCATTGTAGGCGGGATGTGTTTCCTGAGCGGCGTGCTGGTGATGTTCTACAACATGATGATGACCATCAAAGGACTCAAGGGCGTTAACCCGCAAGTGCCTGACTTCGTCGGTCACGATGCCCGTATTGCTCAACCCGCTACTGCTGTTTAAGAGATTTATCATGACGAATCAAAAAAAGCGTTTGTTTACCCATGAAACACTGGAAAAAAACGTCGGGCTTCTGATTATCTTTTCGATCCTGGTCGTTGCCGTTGCCGGTCTGGTGCAAATCGTGCCGCTGTTTTTTCAGCACTACACAACCAAGGCGGCACCCGGTGTAGCGCCGTTGCAGGCACTACAAATTATCGGTCGGGATGTCTACATCAAGGAAGGCTGTGTCGGCTGTCATTCTCAG
>DATGQC010000303.1:0-3371 GCA_035304425.1 Advenella sp. | reverse complement strand
GGGCCCTGCTCGCCTGCCGAAGCAGGCGTGTCCGTCGATCTGATCAAATATTTTGCCGGCAAAATCCCGGTGCTGGGCGTGTGCCTGGGGCATCAGTCCATCGGCGCCGCATTCGGCGGTAAAATCATCCGTGCCAAGCAGATCATGCACGGCAAGACGTCCGACATCACCCACGACGGATCCGCGCTGTTTCGCAACATCCCTTCGCCCCATACGGTGATCCGCTATCACTCGCTGGCGATCGAACGCGATTCGCTGCCCGACTGCCTGCGCATTACGGCAGAAACCGCCGACGGGGAAATCATGGCGGTGGAGCATACCAGCCTGCCGATTTATGGCGTGCAGTACCATCCTGAATCCATTCTCAGCGAACACGGCCATGCCCTGTTGCAAAACTTTCTGGACATCCATTCATGAGCATTTCCTACACAGACGCCCTCACGCGCTGCATTGAACACCGCGAAATCTTTCATGACGAAATGCTGTACCTGATGCGCCAGCTGATGCGCGGCGAAGTGCCCCCGCCTATTGCCAGCGCCCTGCTTATGGGTTTGCGCGTCAAAAAAGAAACCATCGGCGAAATTACCGCAGCCGCCACTGTCATGCGCGAATTTGCCACGCCGGTCAATATCAGCAACCCGGAAAATCTGCTGGATATGTGCGGCACCGGCGGTGATGCGAGTCACACCTTCAATATCTCCACCACGGCCATGTTCGTAGCGGCAGCAGGCGGGGTGCGCATTGCCAAACATGGCAACCGCAGTTCGTCGTCCTCGTCGGGCAGCGCCGATGTTCTGGAAGCGCTGGGCATCAATGTCATGCTCTCGCCAGAGCAGGTCGCCGAATGCGTGGAACAGACCGGCATCGGCTTCATGTTTGCGCCAGCGCATCATGGCAGCATGAAAAACGTCGCCGAGATACGCAAAATGCTGGCCGTGCGCACCATATTCAATATACTGGGGCCGCTGACCAACCCGGCCAACGCCGGCAACCAGCTCATGGGGGTGTTCCACCCGGATCTGGTCGGCATCCAGGTGCGCGTGCTGCAGCAACTGGGCTCCAGGCATGTGCTGATCGTGCACGGCAAGGACAATCTGGACGAAGCGTCGCTGGGGGCCGCCACCCTGGTGGGCGAGCTCAAGGACGGCAAAGTCAGCGAATACGAGATTCACCCTGAAGACTTCGGCATGCAGATGGTCTCCATTCGCAATATTACGGTTAGCAACAAAGAAGAGTCGCGGGATCTGGTCATGAGCGCACTGAACAACGAAACCGGCACAGCCCGCGATATCGTGGTGCTCAATGCCGGTCTGGCCCTGTACGCAGGCAATCAGGCCGCCTCCATGCAGGATGGGATCAATAAAGCACGCGAACTGATCCAATCGGGGGCTGCACGTGATAAATTAGAGACATTCCGTGCCTATACCAGGAAGTTCACGTCATGAATGATATTCTTGAACAGATTCTCAGCGTAAAAAAAGAAGAAGTCGCCATGCAGCGCCAGTTCCGCAGTGAAGCAGATCTGCTGCGCGAAGCTCAGGCGCGCAAGGATGTTCGCGGTTTTGCCAATGCGCTGCGCGAAAAAATCAGGCAGAAAAAAACAGCGGTGATCGCCGAAGTCAAAAAAGCCTCGCCGTCTAAGGGCGTGATCCGGCCCAATTTCAATCCTGCCGAAATTGCCCACACCTATGCGGCACACGGCGCGACCTGCCTGTCGGTGCTGACCGACGTGCAGTTTTTCCAGGGGTCCAGCGACTACCTGCGCCAGGCGCGCGCGGCCTGCCCGCTACCGGTGCTGCGCAAAGACTTCATGATAGACCCGTACCAGATCATCAACGCACGCGCACTGGGGGCCGACTGCATTCTGCTGATCGTCGCCGCGCTGCCGGCCGACCAGCTCAAGGAAATGGAGGCGGTTGCGCAGGAACTGGACATGGATGTTCTGATCGAAGTGCACGACCGGGCCGAGCTGGATATCGCCCTGGACATGAAATCGTCGCTGATCGGCATCAACAACCGCAATCTGCGAACCTTCGAGACCACACTGCAAACAACGCTGGACCTGCTTCCGAATATTCCAGAGGGTCGCTTTGTCATTACCGAAAGCGGCATCCATTCGCCCGACGACGTGCGCAGCATGCATGAGCATGGTGTCTATGGGTTTCTTGTCGGCGAAGCGTTCATGCGTGAAACCGATCCGGGCGTCACCCTTGAATCCTTTATCGTGAATCATTGATTCACCCTGCTGGCATTGTCCGGGAGAAACGGCTCAGTGAACACCCATACCAACTGTCCACTATGCCATGGCGATGGCGGCATCGTACTGTTTCGCAACGCTTTTCTGCGCGTGGTCGATGCGCAGGAAGCCGATTACCCGGCATTTACGCGCGTCATCCTCAATCGCCACGCGCAGGAAATGACAGACCTGAATCAGGTCGAGCGCAGCGGTGTGATGAGCGCCGTATATCTTGTAGAGGCCCTGCAAAGACGCCATATCCAGCCCGATAAAGTCAATCTGGCGCAATTGGGCAACATGGTTCCTCATGTTCACTGGCACATCATCGCCCGCTTTGCCGATGATAAACATTTCCCCAACCCGATCTGGGGCACGCCGCGAGCGCCGACGGATGCGCCAGACGACAATCACGAGAGCGCCCGCAGAAACGCGCACATCCGGCAGCTTTTGCCCGCCTACCACCAGGACATCACGCAATCCTTTACCGCCCTATTCGATGATGTAACAGGTACGGTGCCAGACCAAACCCGCTTTGAGCAGACGCTGCTGCGCATCACGGACAGGTAAGTCCGGCAGCCCCACGCCCGCACCCATGCCCCTGGGCCAATTGGGCCGCTTTGCCATCGAGTAACGTGACGCAGCGACTGCGCCAGCTATATGCTCTTTACCGTATATGCAACACGGCTGCGTGGATATTGCAATAATAATGCTTGCGTTCTAGGGAAAACACTTATATAATCATTTTCTTTGCAGCAAATTCTCTTTATTTTTTTGCTGCCTGGCTTATTAATCAAAAGCCGTCATCGCTCCTACCTCCAGACCCGCATGCGTATTTCCTCTGTCATGCAACGGTTGATCCGGTCGGCTCGATGCTCCGATCAACGATTCGTCTGGCTATTTCCCATTCGTTTGTTCATCCTGATCAGTAAAGTGCAGATGTGCATTGTGCATATCAGCAAGACTTTGCTGCGTGACAGAATTGTCGTTTTGTCCTGTTTGCCGATGGCCTGTCCATCGTGCGGCCTGGGGTTGCTTATGCAATCGCCCAGCAACACAACCGGAATCAACGGCCATCTGCACTCCTGATGAACAGGCTTGCCTGACACCTACTTAGGATTACAAATGTCATTTGATT
>DATGQC010000302.1:0-4005 GCA_035304425.1 Advenella sp. | reverse complement strand
GGGAATTTTGCCTGCAATCATCTCCCACACAATGACAACGGCCATCAGTCCTATAAGCGGGTAACCCAGTCGGCCAAACCATGCCATGACCGGTATGGCGCTCCATGGCTGCGTGGTAACTGCCTTGGTTGCTGTGTTCATCCTGTTCTCCCGCGATTACACATGAACGGCAAAGCCGTCGGCGTAGGCAGCCGGATCGCTGCCGTCCCAAAGTACGCCATCCATCAGCGTTGAATGCCGGTTTTCGCTGGCAGGCAGAGGCGTGCCGCTGGCCTGGGCGGCAGCCTTGTAGATATCGATGCGGTTGATTTTTTTTGCCACTGCCAGATAATCGGGATGCGACTTGAGCAGACCCCAGCGCTTTTGCTGAGTCAGGAACCACATGCCGTCACTCAGATAGGGGAAGGTTGCTGCCCCGTCTCCGTAAAATCGCATTGGGTGCGCACTGTCTGCGACCGTGCCGATGCCGTTGTCGTACTTGCCCAGCATGCGGCCAATGATCACGTCAGCCTGCGTATTGACATAAGACTTGGCGGCAATCACCCTGGCCGTTTTCTCGATATTGGCCGGCGCGCTGTCGATCCACCTGCCGGCTTCAAGAATCGCCGCCGTCACGGCACGGGCGGTATTGGGATACTGATCTGCAAACCTGGCCGTCGTGCCCAGCACTTTTTCCGGATGATCCTGCCAGATCTCCTGGGTGGTCACTGCCGTGAAGCCAATTTTGTCGATCACCGCCCGCGCATTCCAGGGTTCGCCCACGCAGTACCCATCCATATTGCCAATCATCATATTGGCCACCATTTGCGGCGGTGGCACGGTAATGACACGCACATCATTGAATGGATGAATATCATGCGCCGCCAGCCAGTAATAAAGCCACATGGCATGCGTGCTGGTGGGAAAGGTTTGCGCAAAGGTCAGTTGCCGATCCAGCGTGGCCATGACTTTTTTCAGTGACGCGCCATCGGTTACGCCGCGCTCGTGCAATGCCTTGGCCAGCGTAATGCCCTGCCCGTTCTGATTGAGCCCCATCAGCACGGCCATATCGGTTTGCGGACCGCCAATTCCCAACTGCAGGCCGTACATCATGCCGTACAGCGCATGCGCGCAATCAAGATTGCCATTGATCAGCTTGTCGCGCACGGCAGCCCATGACGCCTCCTTGCTCGGAATTATTTTTATCCCGTATTTTTTGTCAATGCCCAGCTCGGCCGCCATGATGACCGATGCGCAATCGGTCAGGGGAATGAAGCCGATCCTGACCTCGGTTTTTTCAGGCGCATCCGAGCCGGCCGCCCAGGCGCCGCTGCGCACCAGGGAATCGGTCAGACCCAGGGCGCCGATGCCAGCTGCCGAGCGCGCCACAGACAGCATCCATTGCCGCCGGAACACACTGTCCGGAGCGCTCGCATGTTGTATGGCGCGGCTGCGGGCCCGTAACCCGTCCGATTTGTCTGGCGCGCCCGAGCCTGCGGGTGCGACCGTTTTTTTTCGACTGTTCATCATTACCCCAAATAAAAAGCGTCCTGCCGATACGTGTTGAGAACGCACCTGCAGGACGCCGTTGTCCTGAATACTGTCTGACTTGATGACGGCCGCCATTGGCCTTCACGAGTACCAAAGCAAATTGCATGCCAATCTGCAATTGCAACGGACGCCAAAGGGCATGGGCTGGCTACAGCAGCACGTTTGCCGGTTTGATCATGATGACCCGCGGCCCCTTACGCTGTCGATGGCGAAGGTCATGGACGGCGCAGCGCACAAAAACAGTGCACAGGCCGCTTACCATCGCCGATCTACCGCATTAACGCAGGCATGACGCCCTCAAAACGAGCATCACCTGCAGATCCAGCCGACAAAAAGCGGCACGCCTTTTGCTTTATCGGAGTCAAGAGGATACAAAAATGCTGAATGTGATGTTGATCCGTGATGAACAGAACGATGCCCTGCGTGACAAATTGCAGGCTGCCGGCATTCACGTCGTGGCCGAAGTATCGCCGCAGGCAGATTTCGCTGCGGCGCTGACCGGCATCAAACCCGATGTCGTGCTGGTCAGCTCGGACGCATCGTGTCGCGATACGCTGGAAGGGCTTTGCATGCACTCGCATGACAGCGCACTGCCGGTGGTCATGTTTACCAACAACAATGATCGCAGCTTCATGCAGGCATCAATCAGGGCGGGCGTTGCCGCCTATGTCGTGGGCGAAGTGCCGTCGGCCCGACTACTCACCTTGCTGGACGTGGCTATTGAACGTTTTGCGCTTGAACGCTCGCGCCGGCTGGAACTTAATGAAACCAGACGCAGGCTGACCGAACGCCAGGATGTTGAAAAAGCCAAAGGCATTCTGATGAAACTGCATGGAGTGGATGAAGACCAGGCCTATCGGATGCTGCGCAAAAAGGCCATGCAGACCCAGCGCCGGATCGGCCAGATCGCAGCGGCATTGATCGAGGCCCATACTTTTCTATAGGCCTATCGGTGCAGGCCTTATCCGCCTTGCTGCAAGATGTATCGGCGCGTGGCGCAGCAGGTTCAACCAAGTCGGAAACCAGCCGACACCTGCTTTTGCAACTGCGAGAACGAACAGATATGGCCTGCCAGCGCGCTGGCCATGACCGTAGCCGGACTGCCCAGCCATACGTTGCCCGGCCCTGACCGCCCCGGAAAATTGCGATTAATCGCGCTAATGGTGGTCTGGCTGGCATCAGTCGACGAGCCCGGTCCGCAGTTGGCGCAGGCTCCGCAAGACGGTTGCAATATTTTTGCTCCCATGCGTTCAAAGACCTGATCATAGCCTTGTTCCACGCAATAGTCGCGAACCGCCGTGGTGCCATACTGCAAATACAATTTCACATGCGGCGGCACATGCAGCCCCTGCTGCAAGCCCCAGGCCAGTACAGCGTGGTACTGATCGAAGTCTTCACGCTTACCGGCAGTACAGGAGCCGCCATAGGCAATGTCAATGGCCACGGCTTCTTTCAATGAGCCCACGGCTCGTCCGTTGCCCGGGTCGCCGGGCGCAGCCACCAGTACATCCAGCTCGGAACAATTAACCGTCATCTCCTGCTCATAGCAGGCGCCCGGATCGCTATGCATCCAGTCGGCCAGCTCGGCATTTACGCCGCGACGCTCTTTCAGAAATTGCACTGTGCGGGCATCGGGAGCCACAATGCCCGTAAAGCCCCCCAGTTCCGCACACATATTGGTCAGCGTAGCCCGTTCATCTACGGACAGGCCATCAACAACCTCGCCGGTAAACTCGAACACCCGGCCCACGCCCTTGCCGGCGCGTATCTGCGGCAATGCCAGCAGATGCAGGACGATATCCTTGGCCACTACACCCGCTGGCAGACGCCCCTGCAGACGAACCAGGATACAGGGGGGCATCGTGATCCGTACAGCGCCGGTCATAAAGGCATTGGCCATGTCGGTCGTCCCCACTCCGAAGGCGACACAGCCCAGGGCGCCACTATGCGGCGTGTGCGAATCTGTGCCGACCACTACTTGACCAGGAAGCGCATAATGTTCGGCCATCATTGCATGTGAAATACCTGCTACGTTACTGCGGTCGTCCTCGCGGGCTTCATCCTCGGTGAGCGTACGGTGCCAGCGCAACCCGGTCGCCCTCACAAAATCGCGATGGGCCTGGCACATGCGCAGCATATTCGGCACCAAGCCCTGGCGCAGATGCGCCGGGCTCTCGTGTATATAGGAGGTGTGGTCCTCGAAGGCGATGATTTTTTCCGTATCGAACAGATGCAGCGGCGCGGCATAGCTCTGGTACAACATATGCGCCGCCATGCCGGTGTAATACTCGTGAATGAAACGCCAGTCTGCACGCAAAAAAATACCTGTGCCTGGTCTCAGGTCGGTGCCGGTCTGTTCCGTCCGCAAGACATGCCGGGCGATGATTTTTTCAAACAGCGTCTGCGGCTTGTTGCCAGCGGCAGTCGGTTGCGGGCGACTTCTCGCAAGATAACATTTGCCATATTCGAGCAAAC
>DATGQC010000301.1:0-4416 GCA_035304425.1 Advenella sp. | reverse complement strand
CGAAATTCGTCCTTATCCATGTAGTCGGCAATAATTCCTGAGCGCAGATTGACGAATTTATCGCCATCGGTCAGATCGTCTACAGCCAGGATATTGGTAATGCCTCTGTTGTTCAGGCCGCGCACAAGATTGCTGCCAATGAAACCCGCGGCTCCGGTTACGATAATCATGTCAGTTCCTCTGCACT
Source organism: Advenella sp. (assembly GCA_035304425.1). Lineage (GTDB taxonomy): Bacteria > Pseudomonadota > Gammaproteobacteria > Burkholderiales > Burkholderiaceae_B > Advenella. The sequence continues at coordinate 4,229 of DATGQC010000301.1, read as the reverse complement.
TACTATAGATGTTCCAAGTTTACCTACTACTATACCACCGGCCTGGTTCGCCCACTCGACGGCCTCATGCCAATCGGCACCCGCAGCCCGCGTCACGGCCATGGTCGCCAGAACCGTATCACCGGCACCTGAGACATCGAAAACCTCTTGTGCGGCAGCATCCACATGGAACCGGCCTGCCTCGGTATATAGCGTCATTCCCTGTTCCGAACGGGTAATCAGCAGCGCCTCAAGCCCAAGGCGCTGCCGCAGGCTCTGGGCAGCCAGCGTCAGCTCTTCTTCGGACTTCCATTTGCCGACTGCCTGCTGCATTTCTCCGCGATTCGGGGAAATCAGGTTTGCGCCCGCATAGCGATCGTACTCGTCCCCTTTGGGGTCGACCAGCACGGGTATCCCGCGTTCACGCGCCAGTTTAATCAATACGGCACAGTGAGTGAGCACGCCTTTGGCATAATCGGAGAGAACGACAATATCGTGATTGTCCAGCAGGCGACGATATGCTTGCTCCAATTGCTGCAGGGTCAGTTCCTCGGGCAAATAGTCAAAGTCGATCCGCAACAATTGCTGCTGGCGACCCAGCACGCGCATTTTCAGGGTAGTATGCATGGCCGCGTCGGTTAGCAGCTGAGTGTCAATGCCGGCTTCGCGCGCGAGCCTGGCGATCTGTACGCCTGCCTCGTCATCGCCGACGATACCCAATAAAGTGACCCCACCGCCAAGAGCGACAATGTTACGCGCCACGTTGGCGCCGCCACCGAGGCGGTCTTCCCGTTTAGCCACACGCACAACCGGTACGGGCGCCTCTGGTGAAATACGCTCGACCTCACCGAACCAGTAGCGATCAAGCATCACATCGCCCACGACCAGCACGCGGATTTGTCTGATTTTTTCTATCGGAAATGCACGCATACGACTATTCCTCTGGGCGGCGTGGCGAGTATGTTTCCCAGGAGTTGCAGCCAGGACATTGCCAGTAATACGTCTGGGCCTGGAATCCGCAGACCCGGCATGCATATTTGTCCATACGTCGGGTGTGCTTGTCAATCATGGTTCGCAGCAAGGACAGATCAAAATCGGGCATATGCTGCTGCAATTGCCCCTGTCCGTCCGCATTTTGTTCCTGTGTCAGTTCGCTTTGCAGTACTTTATCAAAGCCCAGCAGCGATGGATGCTGACGCAGGGAATCCTGGGCAAACTGCCAGGCTGGAGCAAACCCCTTCTTGCGCAATGCGGAGAACACAACTTCGAACACATCTAATGAGGGGTGCGCAAAATAATGGTCCCTGAGCAGGCTGATCGCCTCTTCGTCCTGACCACTGGCAGCGAAATTGTCCATGATCTGCTTGGCCACCAGTCCTGCAAATTCAGGTGAACGCTCCAGCGCCGAGAGCAACCACTGACGCTCGGTGCTGCCCTCGCCGAGGCGGCGCGCCAGATAGGCGCGCAAAATAGCGATACGCGCATAAGAAGCCTGCGACCCACCCTGCTCCATATTGTGCCTGGCTTCACGTTCGGCAGCATCAAGCTCCGCCGCAACGCGGTTAAAATCCGGTTCTTTCGCACTCAATGCGGCCTGCGCCCGCTCGCAATGGTAATGGACACGCTGCGGCAACGGCTCATCGGTCAGTTCACGCAGGCGCGCCGCGGCGGCAATTGCTTTTTCCCAATCGTGCTCGGCTTCGTAAATACGAATCAGCGCCCGGGTCGCGGAAATACCATAACTGGTATTCTGCACTTCCTTGAAGGCATTTTCAGCGCGGTCAAACATGCCAGCCTTGAAGTAATCCTGGGCGATTTCATGCAGGGCATGCTCCCTATCGGGTCGCGGCAAATCTGAACGGGAAAGCAAGCTTTGATGAACCCGGATGGCCCGCTCAATCTCACCCCGGCGGCGAAACAGATTGCCAAGCGCAAAATGCAGTTCCGTTGTCTCGGAATCAAGCTTGGCTACTTCGACAAACGCATCAATGGCCTTGTCGTGATCTTCATTGAGCAGAAAATTAAGCCCGCGAAAATAGGAATCGGGCAAATTCCTGCTTTCAGATACGATCTGCCGGACATCCACCTTGGCCGCAATCCACCCCAGTCCGAACAAAATGGGGATCAGAATCAGCCACCACGCTTCAAAGTCCAACTGCAGTCTCCCGGACAGGGGGCTGCAAGGCGGTGCTGGTCGACGATACGCTGCTGCGCAGCCGCAACTCTTTAGCCTTGAGCGCTTCCAGCGAATGACGGGTGTCGGCCACATCGCGGTTCAGGCGCTCTACCTCGCCTTTGAGACGCCCCACTTCACGGGTTTTACGCAAGCGGGTGGGAACGCTGACCAGCCACGCAAACAGCGCGCCAACGAAAAACGCAAGCAATAGCACGACAATGAGCGGCACACCGGCAAACGTATAATCGCCAAAAAACCGCACAGTGACGGGATCGGTGTTTTTGAGTGCGAACAATAGGACCAACAGAAAAAGTATGATTCGCAATGCCCAGACAATGTAACGCATCGGCCTGCTCCTGAAATTGAATTAATCGCCATTGTAATGCGAATTGGCGGTCTAAAAACAAAAACCCCGATTTTACAATCGGGGTTTTTGGACTTCATTACGAAACGAACACCTGTCTGATTTGATCAGAGATTAGCCACCTTGGCCGCCTGAGCGTCAAAATGGCCATTCTCGGATGAATCCTGCTTGGTGTCGCCAGCAGAGGTAAAAGCAGAATCAACGCGCTCGCGCAATTCTTTGCCCGCCTTGAAATGAGGGACCCGCTTACCGGGGACCATCACCTGTTCGCCGGACTTGGGATTGCGCCCAACCCGTGGAGCACGCGTTGACAGCGAGAAGCTGCCAAAACCGCGAATTTCGATGCGCTGACCTCTGGATAGAGCAACGGTCATGGCATCAAGCATTGTCTTGACAGCGAAGTCGGTGTCACGGGCAGCCAGCTGTGGATAGCTGGCCGCTAGTGCTTCAATCAACTCTGATTTAGTCACAGCTTAATCGTCTTTAGCTTGGTCGAGCTTAGCCTTGAGCAAAGCCCCCAGGTTAGTCGTACCGGATGACGCACTGGTATCGCTCATGCGTTGCAGCGCATCTGCGGTCTCAGCATTATCACGTGCCTTGATTGACAACTGAATTGAACGCGCCTTGCGATCAACGTTCAGAATCATGGCTTCGATGTTCTGGCCTTCTTTCAGGACAGAGGTCGCGTCTTCGACACGGCCGGCTGAAATTTCAGAAGCGCGCAGATAGCCTTCGACATCCAGAGATAGCGTAACAACCGCACCTTTGGCTTCAACAGACTTGATCACGCCAGGAACAACGGCGCCCTTGTCGTTCGTTGCAACGTAGTTGTTGAACGGATCGCCTTCGAGCTGCTTGATGCCAAGAGAAATACGCTCTTTGTCGGTATCGATCGCCAGAACCACGGCGTCAATTTCGTCGCCTTTCTTGAAGTTGCGCACAGCCTCTTCGCCGGAATCTGCCCATGACAGATCAGACAGGTGAACCAGACCATCAATGCCGCCAGGCAGGCCGATAAACACGCCAAAGTCGGTGATGGACTTGATTGCGCCATGGACCTTGTCACCACGTTTGAAGTTGGTGGCAAAATCTTCCCATGGGTTGGCACGGCACTGTTTCATGCCAAGTGAAATACGACGACGATCTTCGTCGATTTCCAGAACCATGACTTCAACTTCTTCGCCCAGGCTGACTACTTTGCGCGGATCAACGTTTTTGTTGGTCCAGTCCATTTCGGAAACGTGCACCAGACCTTCGATACCAGTTTCAACTTCAACGAACGCACCGTAGTCGGTGAGGTTAGTGACTTTACCGAACAGGCGTGTGCCTTGCGGGTAGCGACGCGCCAGACCGACCCAGGGGTCTTCGCCCAGCTGTTTGACACCCAGGGAAACGCGGCTCTTGTCCTGATCGAACTTGAGAACCTTGGCCTGCACTTCCTGACCGACAGACAGGACTTCGGACGGATGGCGAACACGACGCCATGCCATATCGGTAATGTGCAACAGACCGTCAATACCGCCCAGGTCAACGAACGCACCATAATCGGTAATATTTTTGACGACACCGGTAACCACTGCGCCTTCTTTCAGGTTTTCCAGCAGTTTCTGGCGTTCTTCGCCCATATTCACTTCAAGAACAGAGCGACGTGACAGAACAACGTTATTGCGTTTGCGATCGAGTTTGATAACTTTAAACTCCATCGTTTTG
>DATGQC010000300.1:0-11119 GCA_035304425.1 Advenella sp. | reverse complement strand
CCTGCCATGCACACTGTAAACCTGCCGTCATTTCGCGTACTTGGCGTTCAGACCCGCACCTGCAACGCCGACGAAGAGACCTTGAAAACAGCCAGGCTGCCCCTGCTTTGGCATGATGTGTACACCGAACTGGTTCCCCAGTTGCCTGCCGATGCGCCTGTCTATGGGGTCTACGGGGGGTATGAGTCGGATCAGGACCGCCGGTATACGGTGACGGCAGGGAGCGAGCAAAAGCCCGAAAAGTGCAATCTGGATCTGGTCGAAGTCACTGTTCCCGCGGCACAATATCTGGTCTTTACCGGCAAGGGGAAAATGCCGGAAACGGTTATCCGGATATGGCTGGAGATCTGGGACTATTTCAAACGTGAAGACTCGCCTCACCAGCGAGCTTACACTACCGATTTTGAAGTATATCGGGGGCGCGAAGAAACGGCGATCGAAGTCAGCGTGCATATCGCCATCAAATAAATCACCCCGCTATCGCGTGTCATGACGGGCAACAGGCAAGACGATCAACCGCATGATTATCGCCCGCCTTTGGCAGGCCGGGTTCCGTTTCACAGGCCGGGTTCCATTATCGGTCGGCGTTCCTGGTCAGGGTATGGTCTTTTACCGGCAGCCTGCATGCATTTGGCCGTGATCAAAGCGGTGCTATCGGCGCGGCGTGTTGCATATAGATTACACATTTGCCGCGGTTTTCATCCGGAAGCGACAAAACGATTGAAAATTACTGTCGGCCACTTATGATGGAAAACTCTTCAGTTCTTTCTGCCAGAAGTCGATACGCGTGAAAAATCCCTATTTGCCCCACTATAACAACCGTTCCGGCTGGAATGCGCTGCTGCCTGCACGCACGGCCGCCACCGAGCCGCAAGGCGCACGTGCTTTTGACTTCATTGTCATTGGCGGGGGCTTTACCGGCCTGTCGGCAGCCCGCCGTCTGGCGCAGTTAGCGCCGGAAAAATCCGTGCTTGTTCTGGAAGGCAGCGTCATTGGCGAGGGCTCATCAAGCCGCAATTCGGGATTCATGTCAACGTTTCCCCGTTCCGGTATCGCAAAGGATCCGGCGCAGGACGATCTTCTGGGACGCATGCAAATTCGTGTTTATGAACAGGGTCTGCAGTGGCTCAAGCGCACCTTGCAGGAAAACAGCATTGATTGCGACTGGGATGACAATAGCGGTAAGTACAATGCATCGGCCACGCCGGCCGGCAAGATGTCGCTGCTGTCGGGTATCGATAAAAACCAGCGACTGGGCATTGACAGTGAAGTATTGAGTCAGGACCAATTGGCGCAGCGCCTGGGCACGCGTTATTACGATTTTGGTTATTACACGCACAACAATGTTTTTGTCCAGCCTGCGGCCATGCATCGTGGCCTGGCCGATACGCTGCCGGAAAATGTCGCTTTGCTGGAAGAAACATTCGCCAATCGTATTGGCGGCAGTGCAGGCCGCTTTACGGTGTCGACCAGCAAGGGGGATTTTTCCGCCCGCCAGTTGGTGATTGCCAATAACGCCTTTGCCCGCAAGCTGGGTTTTCTGAAAGACCGCCTGATTGCGATCTACACCTATGCCGGACTGACGCCTGCGCTCTCTGATGAACAGGCTGCGGCCCTGGGGCCCGCCAGGCAATGGGGCTTGTTGCCGGCGCATCGTCTTGGCACGACGCTGCGCAAGGTATCGGGCAATCGTTTCATGGTGCGCAGCGCCTATTCCTATGAGTCAGAGCGCAGTGCGGCTGCCTATACCACCATGCTGACGCGCTATTACAAACGACGCTTTCCGCAAATGGCATCGCACGAATTCGAGTTTGTCTGGGGTGGAACCACCGCGCTGACACGTAACGGCGGCATCTTTTTTGGCAAGCTGGCCGATGGCATCTACGGTTCGCTCGGTTGCAATGGCTCGGGCGTGTTGCGTGGCACCGTTAACGGGCGCCTGCTGGCCGAGCTTATGCTCGGCCATGCTTCAGATGAGCTGGATGCGGTTTTGGGACTGGGTGGGCCATCCTGGTTGCCGCCGGAGCCGTTGCGAGCCCTGGGCGTAAAAAGCGCCATTTTCTATCAGGGCATCAGAGCCAGCGCCGAGCGTTGATTCTTACGCGGGCCTGCTGACAAAAGGGTACTGACTATGGTCCAAAAATGACGCAATTGACGGACCCCGCGCGTTAGAAAACGTTAAAAAAGGGATCTTGCCCGATCGATAGGGCGATAATCATGGGGGTATGTGGCGACAGAAGGCTCTCTTTTTTGTGACGCAATAAGCAACAGGCGTCTGCGAAAATTTTACCGCAGCCAAACCAAGTCATCACATTGGAAAATGGCGCAATATGAACATGTGCTAGTTCGATAACGCCATATGCGGGCTGCCCAGCGCCGGGTCAAAGGGATTCAGGTTGCTGCTGATCGCTGCTGCTTCACGCTTCAGAATATCCACGATAAAGGGCAGACGCTCCGACGTCAGTCTTTCTGTGAGGACGCTCAGACCGATTGCGCCTACCGGATAGCCCGTGGTATCGGTAAATGCCACGGCAATACCGCCGATGCCCGTCAGTTTGCCGGGGCCCGTATTCAGCACATAACCGTTCTGCTGTGTCTGCTTGATTCTCGCGCGCAACTGCGGCTCATCAATGCCGTCTTCCTGGTAGAAGCGCGGGATGTTGAACGCCAGAATGGCATTCTGTTCGCTTTCTGGCAGGGCGGCAAGAATGGCAATACTACCCTGACCCAGTCCAATGGGGATGCGCCCGCCGATGCCGCCGGTCAGCGACTGGGTGATATAGCTGCCTTCCATTTTATCGATGCACACTACGTCATAACGATCTCGCAAAAGAACAAAGGCTGAGTCCTGCAACACTCCCACGATCCTGAGAATGGAACTGCGGCAGATGGCGCGTAGCGACGATTCCTGCTGATGCGCACGAGCGACCAGGGAGAAGAGCGCCAGGGTCAGCGCATAGGATTTGCTTCCCTGACGCTGTACGACAAAACCTTCGGCAATCAGCGTTTGCAAAAGCCGGTGCACCGTGGCCTGGGACAGTTCAAGCTGGCGGGCAATATCGGTTACGCGTAACCCCTGCGGCCCGGCGTCGCTAAGCAAGCGCAAAATACCCAAGCCTTTGGTAAGTACGCCTTGTGCGCCTGCTGATTGCTGGTCCATGAATATCTTCTGTTTGATGAAATTAATAATTAAATATTATATATATTTTTCCATTAAATGAAATATAAATAAAAATAATTTTATTAGTAGAAATACCAATATATAAATCGCGCTATGCAAGGGACAATTATCCAGCTTGAATACGACTGTCATAAACCGCAGAACAACTACGCTACCCCCGATGGCATCCCGGGTTGTTCACCGCTGTCCCCAGTCATACGATGCTGCCTGTACGACAACACAGCGCAGCGTGCGGAACAATATCCAAAATGAACGAAGTGAGGACGTATGTCTTTTTTGCAGTTGCACGGCCTGACCAAAAAATTTGCAGATACCACCGCTGTCAATAATCTGTCCCTTGACGTTGCCAAGGGGGAATTCGTTTCGCTGCTCGGTCCTTCGGGCTGTGGCAAGACCACTACCCTGCAGATGATTGCCGGCTTTGTTGACGTGACTGCCGGCAGCATTATTCTGGACGGTAAAGACATCACGTTTGCAAAGCCCAATGAAAGAGGGCTGGGAATAGTTTTCCAGACGTATGCGCTTTTTCCGCATATGACAGTGGAAAAGAACGTGGCCTTTGGTTTGGAAATGCGCAAGCTGTCCGGCAGCGATATCGCCAGGCGTGTCAAAGATGCGCTGGCTATGGCGCAGCTGGAGAAATTTGCTCAGCGCTATCCGCGCGAGCTGTCGGGCGGCCAGCGCCAGCGCGTCGCTCTGGCGCGCGCCCTGGTCATCGAGCCGCCGGTGTTATTGCTGGATGAGCCCCTGTCGAACCTGGATGCTAACCTGCGTGAAGAAATGCAGTTCGAGCTGCGCCGGATTCAGCAACAGGCAGGCACCACCACCATCATGGTGACGCACGACCAGGCCGAAGCGCTATCGGTCAGCGACCGTGTAGTGGTCATGCGCGAAGGACAAGTCATACAAATTGACGAGCCTTACGTCATGTATGAAAATCCGGCCACCCCGTTTATTTCCCGTTTCGTTGGCAAGACCAACACCTTTGCCGTTACGCTTACCGCGACAGAGCAGGGCCGTCATTTCGAACTGGATGGGCACCGTATAACATTGAAGCACGAGCTAAATCGTGCGCCAGCATCTGGCGCAAGCGATGCGCTGGTGTCCTTGCGTCCCGAAAAAATCGTGATCGGCCGGCAGGGCCAGGGGCGTTTTTCCGGCTCGGTCAAAAACAGTTTTTTCCTTGGCAATTTATGGATGTATGAGGTGCAGACGGCTTTCGGGCTGGTCGTTGTCTCTGTTATCAATAACCACCAGCAGGTTTATAAAATCGGCCAGGACGTCAGCCTGGACTGGCACGAAGATGCGCTCAGGGTGCTCACTGCCGAGCCTGCCGGGGACCTGTAACCATGACCCATCCTGATACTGGCGCCGCGCCGGCGCGCAAGCGGCGCCTGAGCTTTCTGGGCGCGATGCCGCTGACTCTGCTATTTATCGGCTTGTTGATCGTACCGCTGGTGCTTACCATTGTGCTGTCATTCAGGCCTTATGATTATGACCTGGGCGTGCAGGCGGGCTGGACGCTCGAACAGTACATTGAAATATTCACCAGCAATTACACACTCACGGTCTTCTGGCGCACCCTGTGGATATCGGGCCTGGTAACCATCATCTGCGTACTGATCGGCGTGCCGGAGTCGTATATTCTCAGTCGCATGAAAGCGCCGTGGAACTCGGTGTTCCTGCTGGTCATCCTGTCGCCGCTGCTTATTTCACTTGTGGTGCGCGCCTTCGGCTGGAGCATGCTGCTCAACCCCATGTCGCCTATCGGCAAGCTCACGCACATGATGGGCCTGGGGTCGCTGCTGTACACATCGTCGGCCGTCGTAATCGGTCTGGTGCATGTCATGTTGCCGTTCATGATTATTCCGGTATGGACGTCGCTGAACAAGATTGATCCGCAAACCATCAAGGCCGCCTATTCGCTTAATGCCTCCAAATGGCAGACCATCAAGCGGGTCATTCTGCCGCAAGCCACGCCGGGCATTCTATCGGGCAGCCTGATCGTCTTTGGCCTGTCCACAAGCGCATTTGCGATTCCCGTGCTGCTGGGTGGGGGGCGATCCCGCATGGTATCCAACAGTATCTATGAGCAGTTCATGATTGATCTGAACTGGCCTATGGGCGCAGCACTGGCCATGTTGCTGCTGATCATGAATCTGGTCATTATGATGTCCTACAATCAAATTCTGGAGCGCTCCTATAAGCGCAGTTTGGGGTAAACAATGAAAAACGGACCCCTCTCTCTGTTGTTCAACACGCTGGTCACGATCTTCATTCTTGCGCCGCTGGTTATTGTTTGCCTGGTGGCCTTCACGCCGGAAGATGTGCTATCCATCCCCACCACCAGTTTCTCATTGCGCTGGTTCCGGGCCGTTTTTAACGAATCGGGTTTTATCGCCGCGTTCCAGACCAGCCTGTGGGTTGCCTTTGCCAGTGCGTCCATCAGCGCCGCGCTGGCGCTTCCTGCCGCGTTTGCCATTGCCCGCGGTCAATTCCGCTTCCGGCATGTGGTCAATGGCCTGTTTCTGTCGCCCTTGATGATTCCAAGCCTGGTCATGGGCGTGGCTCTGTTGCGCCTGTTTGCCATGCTGGGCGTGCGCGGCAGCCTGTTATGGCTCATTTTAGGTCATGTCATCATCGTTACCCCATATGTGATACGGCTGGTGCTCGGATCCCTGGTCGGCTTTGACAAAAGCATTGAACATGCGGCCGAGTCGCTGGGAGCGGGAAAGTGGACGGTATTTCGGCGCATTACCTTTCCCCTGATCATGCCGGGAATTTTCGGCGGGTGGATCCTGGCATTCATCAACAGTTTCGATGAACTGACCATGTCCGTCTTTTTGACTTCGCCTACCACCATTACGTTGCCCGTCAAAATGTACATGTATGCGACCGAATCGATCAATCCGATGCTGTCCGCCGTATCGGCACTTATCATTGTGCTGACCGCCATTACCATGTTCGTGCTCGATCGCGTATACGGGCTGGATAAAATCCTGATCGGCAAGCAGTAACCATGGCATACGCAATCATGCAAGCAAAGGCGAAGTGATGGCAGGGCTTTTTACGCGATTGGTCGATCAGCAGCGTAAGCCGTGCCGTTTCTTTATTAATGGTACGGCGTGTTCCGGGCGCATGGGCGATACGGTCATGACGGCGCTGCTTACTCTCAATGAACACTTGCGCCTGACCGAGTTCACCAGCTCGCCGCGGGCCGGCTTTTGCCTGATGGGGGCATGCCAGGATTGTCTGGTGCTGCAGGAAAATGGCCAGCGCCTGCGCGCCTGCTCCACTTTGTTGCAGGAAGATATGCGGTTTGTGATACCGGAGCAAAAGCGATGAGGCTGCAGGCGCCGGTTATCGTGGGGGCAGGGCCGGCGGGCATACGCGCGGCGCAGGTTCTGGTGCAGGCAGGGCTGCGGCCTGTCGTTGTTGATGAAGCCGCAAAGCCTGGCGGACAAATCTACCGCCAGCAGCCTGACGGGTTCACCAGGACAGCACGTCAACTATACGGATTTGAACACGGCAAAGCCAGTGCGCTGCACGAGACCGCAAGGCGAATGATCGCTTCCGGACAAATTGACTATCGGCCCAACACCCTGGTGTGGGATGCAGATGCCCGGCAGCTGCATGTCACCTGTGATGGCAAGCATGATTCGATCCCTTACGAACGCGTTATCCTGGCGACCGGCGCCACCGACCGGGTATTGCCCTTTGCCGGCTGGACCCTGCCCGGCGTCTATACGCTTGGCGGTGCACAAATCGCCCTCAAGTATCAGGGTTGCGCGATTGGCCGGCAGGTCGCGCTTGCCGGCACCGGACCGTTGTTGTATCTGGTTGCCTATCAGTACTGCAAGGCGGGCGCACACGTATCGGCGGTGCTCGACACCAGCCCGTTTCCGACACTGCGGCAGGGGGTGCAGGCCTTCGCTGCCGACGCTTCGCTGATGGCCAAGGGTGTTTATTACATGGGCTGGCTGCGGGCTCGCGGTGTGCCGATAAGGCATGGAGTCGCAGCTTTCACGGCAGAAGGGACAAACAGGGTCGAAGCAGTCCGCTGGCGACAAGATGGCGATTCTGCAATGCAAAGCCTGGCCTGCGACGCCCTGGCCTGTGGCTTTGGCCTGCGCTCAGAAAACCAGTTGGCCAGTCTGCTGGGTTGTGACTTTGCGTTTGACCAGCAGGATTGCAGTTGGCAACCGCTAGTGCAGCCCGGCGGGCAGAGTAGTCGCGCAAATGTATATCTGGCCGGCGATGGTATGCGCATTGGCGGCGCCGATATGGCCGAACTGACAGGCATGCAATGCGCCTATAGCCTGTTGCAGGACCTGGACATTCATTGTGATAAGAAGCAGGTCGCGCAACTGGCCCGGCGGATTGTGCGAGGTCGCAAAACGCGGCAGTGTATTGATCACATGTTTGCGCCGCCTGCCCACTGGCTGGACGCGGCCGAAGATGACTTGTTGATTTGTCGTTGCGAGGAAATCCGCGTGGGCGAAGTCCGCCAGATGCTGCGTGAGGATCCGCATTCAGGTCTGAACAGAATGAAAGCCCTATCCCGTGTTGGCATGGGTCGCTGCCAGGGCAGAATGTGTGTGGCGGGCGTGTCGATGCTTTTGGCGCATGAACAGAACATTGCTCTGTCCAGTGTGGAGCGATTGCGCAATCAACCGCCGGTCAAGCCGATCCCGATAGGAGGGGCGGCATGCAAACCCTGAATACCGATGTGCTGATCATCGGCGCGGGTATCATAGGCGCCAGCACGGCCTATTTCCTGTCAAAGCAGGGAATGCAGGTCCTGCTGTGCGATGCCGGACAAAGCGGCGCCAAAGCCAGCGGCGTCAACTTCGGCGGTGTCAGACGGCAGGGGCGGCCGCTCGCGCAAATGCCGCTGGCGGCACGATCACATCAACTATGGGGACAATTGCCGGAACTGATCGGCATAGATGGCGAATATATCCGTTGCGGCCATCTGAAAATCGCATTCACCACGCCGGACATGGAGCGTCTGCAGGCATACAACCGCAGCGTGGCATCTTGCGGTCTGGATTTGCAATGGCTGGATGCCGAACAGGTGCGTCGCCGCTACCCCTGGTTGAGTACCGATATTGCAGGTGCGTCGCTTTGCCCGGCAGACGGTCATGCCAACCCGCGTTTGGTGTCGCCCGCCCTGTCCTGGGCGGCGCAGCAGGCCGGGGCCAGGCTGATGGAGCATTGTCGCATAACCGATAGCCGCTATGACGGTCGTCATTTCCAGTCGGAAACCGCAGACCAGCAACGTATTCAATCGCGCTTTCTGGTGAATGCAGCGGGGGCCTGGGCAGCCAATATCGCGGCGATGTTCGGCGAAGCGATACCGCTTACCGAGATTTACCCACAAATGGGTGTGACCGAGCCGCTGCCGCCGATCATGAACGTGGTGCTGGGCGTACAGGGCGGTGGCATTTATGCCCGACAGGTGGCGCGCGGCAATATTATTTTCGGCGGCAGCCGGGCGCAATCGCTGACGCCCGGTTATGCCCGTCCGTCGCACCAGAGTGTAAGCACGTTGCTTACACGATTGGCAGGGCTGATTCCCGGCATCGCCCAAGCACATGTTATCCGGTTCTGGAGCGGCGTCGAAGGCGCGACGCCAGATCTGAATCCATTTCTCGGTCCCAGCCGCAGCACGCCAGGTCTGTTTCATGGCTTTGGCTACAGCGGCGCGGGGTTTCAGGTAGGTCTCGCTTCGGGAGAGGTGCTGGCGCAGCTTATTGCGACCGGCAATAGCCGTATCCCGATAGAGGATTTTCGAATTGACAGATTTGCAGCTGTTTCCGGCAAGCTGTAAATCATCTTCATGACATGCCGGCAAAAGGAACACAGATGAAATCAGTATCAGTAAAAAAACGTCCAGTCGTTATGGCTTGCATGCTGGCTGTGGCCGGAATGCTGACAGGCGCAAACGCGAGTGCGGAACAAAAAACGCTTTATCTTGGCATGAACGGCGGCGATATGCAGCGCGGGTTCGAAGAGCATGTGTTTCCCGCTTTCGAAAAAGCCAACAATGTGAAGATAGTCGTCGTACCCGGCACCTCAACAGATGTGCTGGCCAAGGCGCAGGCCTTCAAGGACAAGCCGCAAATGCACATCATGTTTCTGGACGATGGCATCATGAACCGTGCCACCAAAATGGGGTTGTGCGAGCCGATCAAGGACGACAAGGCGTTGTCCGAGTTGTATCCGGAAACGCTGATCGGCAAAAACATGGCTGCCGGCGTTGTGACGACCATGACCGGCCTGGCGTACAACACCAAACTGTTCAAGGAAAATAACTGGACGCCGCCCACTTCCTGGAAAGATCTGGCCGACCCCAAGTACAAGGGTAAAGTGGTATTCCAGTCTGTCGCCAGCAGCACCTATGGCTTGCATGCCTTCATGATGCTGAACCGGATTGATGGCGGGGACGACAGCAATTATCAGGACGCGCTAACCAAGTTCAAGGATACGGTTGCCAAGAACGTTGTTGCCTACATTCCGAGTTCCGCCAAAATTTCGGAAATGACGCAAACCGGAGAGGCCGCGCTGTTCCCGCTTACACCCACTGCCATCTATTCGCTGAAGGAAAAGAACCTGCCGGTGGAATATGTGGATCCGAAAGAAGGCTCTGTGCTGCTGGCGGTCGCACAGTGTGTCATTGCCAACAACAGCGAACCTGAACTGGCGCAGAAGCTGGCCTCCTATCTGCTGTCGGTGCCTGCCCAGGAAGGCGCGCTTAAGTTCGGACAGTATCCATCCAACAAAAATGTGGCGGCCAAAACCGAGCACAAGGAACTGCTGGGCGATTTTGAGAAGTATATGAAGCATGTGGTTGTGGTGGACTGGGACAGTATCAATAAAGTGCGCCCGAAACTGAATCGAGACTGGAAAGAACAGATCGAACGATAAGGCAGAGGGGGTAAACCTTCTGGTCAGCGCGTATGCGGCATCTGCCGCTAACGCCGATATGGATAGGCGTCCTCGAGTGCTATCCGGAAGCCGGGTATTCCAGTTCATTCCGCGGTGGTTTTTTTACCATAACGGTTTGGCTGAAGAGGGCGCTGTCTCCATGACAATGCCGATTCGCCGTGCCGGCTGCCAATGGAAATTGGCGGGTCCAGACGCCCAAAGCTGTTGGATGCGTTGTTTGCGCAACTGGCGGAATATTCCGGCGTGATCAGCGTGCAGGCATATGTATCGCTCGCGAGGTTGGCGATGAGCAGTCGCCTCCGATATGCAGTCCTTAGTGGTCATTGCTGTCCGTGAAGCTGAACAGCGGATGCAGCGAGCATCGTCCAACTATTCATATATTCACCCTATGATCCAGGCTGACTGGAAACATACGGCGCAGCCGGCGCCTCTGGCAACGCTCGCATGAGTCGTTTGCGCATCACAATATTAAAAAAAATCGCGCTTCACCAGCAAAGTAAAAGGATTCGGGGCAAATTCAAACGCGCCTATTTTTTTGCTCTTATAGAATCATCTGCGCATTCAACGCTATTGATATTTCGTGGGAAAAACCTGACCGGCGGTTCGCTCGGGCTTATCGCTGGCAGTGGAAAATTGCACGGTATTGACCAGAACTCGCAGCGTAATGCGACCTATGTCCGTCTTGTGACGGCGGTGTGTGATTTTAAGTAGGTAGCTGGAAAGGATTTCCATTTTATGGGCGTCTATATAGGTGATAAAGCGAAGCGCGATGTAGAAGATAAGTCATATCTTTGCGCAATCTTCTGCAGTTGCAATAGCAATCCTATAAAGGGCGTGCAGGGACAAGACTTAAAACAGCGCTGTGCATCCGAGACATTGCGCAATGAAGATCGCGCCAGCAACTGGCAGGGTAAATTCAAAGCGGAAGTGCCCTATGATATGAATGGTAAATACACGGAAGGCAAAGGCCCGCCCGGCAAACCATAC
>DATGQC010000299.1:0-12307 GCA_035304425.1 Advenella sp. | reverse complement strand
TGACGAGGGCAGCCATCCCAGACTGACGCTGAACGCCATGATCAGGACCAGCCCGACCCAGAAAGTCGGCAATGAAAAGCCCAGAATACTGCCGGTCATGATCGTGCGCGACGCAATACTCTCGGAATAAAGTCCGGCGATCAGCCCCAGCGGCACACCTACCACAATGGCAATCACCAGAGCGGCCAGCGCCAGCTCCATGGTCGCCGGCAGTCGATGCAGCACCAGTTGCAGGGCCGGCTGGTTGTACACAAAGCTGTTGCCCAGATCACCCTGCACCGCACTGCCAAGGAAATGAAAATACTGCAGCCATAAGGGCTTGTCCAGGCCCATTTGCGCAATGATGCGCGCGCGATCCCGCTGATCGGCATCGGGTCCGATGAGAATATCGATCGGGTTGCCAACCGCGTGCAGGCCGATAAAAACGATCACTGTCATCAACAGGATAATGAACAGCGCCTGCAGGACGCGTTTAATCAGCCACAGCGTCATTGCGCCTCCACAGGCGCAGGCGGAGCAGCGGCTGTCCACTCATCGCCATCGAGCTCCGGTTCAGCATAGGCTTCCAGTTGCGCATAATAATCGGCGACGTTTTCCTGATACAGGGAGCCGGCAATGGCGCGGGCAATGGCCGATGCCCCATCGGAAATGGCCGGGATATCGCCCGAGACCGTGCCATGCGAAGCGACGGCAGGATAGCTGAAACAGTGAATATGCGCCAAACCGGGGGCGTCCACGCCATCGCGGGGCTGGAACTCGAAACCCGGCCCCAAATCGGGACAGGCGGCCAGTTCGGCATCTTCCTGCCCCGGCTGCGGTTGATAACGCTGCCCCCAGGTTCGCACCAGCGGCGCCAGTTCGGCATACTCCGGACGCTGGTGCCAGTCGATATTGAAACCAGTGGCAAAGATCAGGAAATCCAGAACAAATGTACCCTTGGGCGTCGTCAGATAAATCACGTCCTCGCGCACGTCGATATCCAGCACCGGACAGCCAACGTTGAAACGGGCATTGTGATGGGAAGCCACACGCAAGGTACTGCCTTTGGGCGGTGGCACCTGCTGTACATTGATGTAATGACGAATACGCCACTTCCAGTCGTCCGATAGGCCCGCGTAGCCGTGCACCAGACCGGGGCTGCCAGAGCCCTTGCCTTTGTTGATACGAGGAATCTCGTTACGCCGGATGATCAGATCCACACTATGCGCACCGGCTTCCAGCGCAGTGGCCGCGCTGTCCATGGCCGAAGCGCCTGCGCCGATCACCCCGACGCGCTTGCCGGCAAGCGTGTTGTAATCAAAGTAATCCGAAGAATGCGCACGCAGATGCGCCGGCACCTTATCGGCAAACGCCGGGTAACCCGGTCCGCCAAGGCCATCGCGACCAGTCGCAAGAATCAGGCGCCGGGCAGCCACCACTTTTTGACCATCAGGCGCCTGCAGCGTCAGTTCAAGATAATTGTCCGGATGCAGATGGACATGGCGAACGTGATGTTCGTTACGCACATCCACATTCATGACTTTGCGATACCAGCGCAGATAGTCCATCCATTGCAAGCGTGGGATTTTATCCAGCGCGTCCCATTCCTGGCGTCCGTATTGCGCTTCGAACCACGCACGAAACGTCAGCGACGGCAAACCCAGGGCAGGGCCGGTCAATTGCTTGGGTGAACGCAGCGTTTCCATGCGCGCCGTTGTGGCCCATGGCCCTTCAAAGCCAGCAGGCGCACGATCAAAATTACAGGCGCCCACACCCAGATTGCGCAAGGCGACGGCAGCTGTCAACCCTGCCATGCCGCCACCGATAATGGCAACATCAAGCAAGCGCTCACCCTTCACCACCCGAGGCTGAACCCACTCCTTGCCAGGCAGGTCAAGACGGGAAAGATCTTCCTGCAAACGTGCTTCAAGGCCGGACAGCCCGTCTTTTTCGGGTGGGTGATAACTCATTCTGCAACTCAACAATAAATGCGAGGGTTTACCCTTGCTGGTTTTATTTGATTATTACGCAATGCTATAAAGAAACGCGTAACTGACCATTTTAAAGAATATGGCAAGTTTAATATATATTATTTAGTAATTAATATATATCAATAATAATAAACAATGTCATAGAAAAAGGCGACGCAATCACAGATGCGATTGATTCGCGGGGTTGGTATTTAAAGCGCAGCGCAAAGCAAATTGAATCCGCATATCAAAAAAGCCCGGTCATGACTAATGACCGGGCTCCCGTTCAGGCAAGACACGCCTTCCCGACTATTCTTCCACGTACCAGGTATCTTCAGACAGCATGACCTGCTGATGCCCATAACCCGCCGGCATCATGGGGAAGCAGTTTTCCTGCGGCTGCACTTCCACATTCAGAAAATAGGGACCATCGTAGTCAAAGCAATCACGGATGGCATCTTCCAGCTGCAGCGGATCCGACACCGTGGCCGCCCCCCAGCCAAAGGCCGTGGCCAGCGCGACAAAATCGGGAATGGAAGCGTTATAGCTGTGACTATAGCGCCCCTCGTGAATCAACTCCTGCCACTGGCGGACCATGCCCATATGCCGGTTGTTGCACAGAATCACTTTGACCGGTGTTTCGTGCTGAATCGCGGTAGACAGTTCCTGGATATTCATGAGAACGGAGGCGTCGCCGCTAATACATACCACCAGCGAATCCGGATTGCCCACTTGCGCGCCGATCGCGGCAGGCACGCCGTAACCCATGGTGCCCGCGCCGCCCGAGGTCAGCCAGCGATTGGGTTCACGAAACTTCAGATACTGCGCGGCCCACATCTGGTGCTGGCCAACGTCGGTGCTTACAATCACATCCAGGCCATCAATCAAATCATTGACCGTTGCCAGCAAATGCTGCGGCAGAATCACGTCGTCCGACGGCGTAAAGCCAAGACAATTGGCGCTGCGCCATTTTTCAATGCGCGTCCACCAATCGTCGATCAACCCGGGTTCGCGCTCCAGCGACTTGACCTCGTTGAACAGTGACTTGAGCACCGGATAGCAATCGCCTACCAATGCAACGTCGGCCCGCACCACTTTATCAATGGACGCAGGATCGATATCCAGGTGAATCTTGACGGCATGCGGACAGAAGTCGGACAGACGCCCGGTAATACGGTCGTCAAAACGGGCGCCGATACACACGATCAGATCTGCATGATGCATGGCCAGATTGGCCTCCAGCGTGCCGTGCATGCCCAGCATGCCCACGAACTGTTTATCGTTGGCCGGGAAAGCGCCCAGCCCCATCAGCGTGAGCGTGCAGGGCGCACCGGTATAACTGACCAGATTGGCAAAGACCTCGCAGGCGTCCGGGCCGGAATTGATCAGGCCGCCACCGCCATAAAACACGGGGCGCTTGGCATTGGCAATAAGCGAAGCAGCGCGCTTGACGGCCGCCTGCATGACCGACGAGGTCATTTGGCCAGCCGTATTAACGGCAGGCTCGATCACGTCGCCCTCCTGCTCCAGCGGCGCCTGCGCCATCTGGATATCCTTCGGGAAATCGATCAGCACCGGCCCGGGCCGGCCCGCAGCAGTCATGTTATAAGCCTTGGCGGTCATGGCGGCCACGTCTTCAACCCGCTTGATCTGCGCATTCCATTTCGTTACCGGCCGGGAAATACCCACCGCGTCGCATTCCTGGAAGGCATCGGTGCCGATGGCGCCGGTTGCCACCTGTCCGCTGATACACAGGACCGGAATCGAATCGCATAAGGCATCAAGCAAGCCCGAGGTCGTATTGGCCATGCCCGGGCCCGAGGTCACCAGCACGACACCCGGTCTGCCGGTTGAGCGCGCATACCCCTCGGCCGCATGCATGGCCGCCTGCTCGTGACGCACCAGCACATGATGGATGCGCGGCTCGGCGTACAGCGCATCGTATAGCGGCAATACAGCGCCGCCGGGATAGCCGAAAATGGTATCGACCCCGTTTGCAATCAGGGTTTCAAGCATCAACCGGGCGCCATTGAAGGCGGGCGTATCATTCTGGGGCGTAGTCATTATTCAAATCCAACTGACAGACAGGTTTTCATGGAAGCTTAAATAATATCCTTTTTGTACTGCACTGACAGAAAACCTGCGATTACACGGTAAACTTACCCCTTCGCCATGTGGCCGCAACCGGCCAGCTGTATTTCAAGAAAGGTGCTTTTGATGAGTGTGCATACCACAGCAAAACGGATTACCGTCCCGCAATTGCGGGCCTACAAAAACCAGAAAAAAATCGTCTCGCTCACGTCTTATACCGCGCCCTTTGCCCGGGTGCTGGATGAGTATCTGGACATGATCCTCATCGGAGACTCCACTGCGATGGTCGGTTACAACATGGAAAACACGCTGGCTATCACACTGGAGCAGATGGCCGCCCATGCACGGGCGGTGGTGCGCTCCACGCAGAACGTCTGCGTTGTGGTGGACATGCCTTTTGGCAGCTATCAGGAATCGCCCGAACAAGCCTTTCGCAACGCTGCGTTCCTGCTTAAGGAGTCTGGCGCCGATGCCGTCAAATACGAAGGCGGCACGCCGCTGGCGGCCACCACGCGCTTTCTGGTTGACCGCGGCATTCCGGTGCTGGCCCACATTGGATTAATGCCGCAGTACCTGAACACCATGGGCGGCTTCAAGGCCCAGGGCATGTCAGATGAGACTGCCGAGATTATCTATCAGGATGCGCTGGCTCAGGAACAGGCCGGCGCCTTCGCCGTGGTGATCGAAGGCACCGCAGAGCCCCTGGCGCGCCGCATTACCCAGGCATTGCGCATTCCTACCATTGGCATTGGCGCTTCGCCCGAATGCGACGGACAAATCCTGGTGGCAGAAGATATTTTCAATTTGACGCCCAATCGCATTCCCAAATTTGCCCGACAGTTCTCCGATGTCCAGGCCGCTATCCGTGAAGGCGTGCAGGCCTACGCCAATGAGGTACGCGAAGGCACTTTCCCGACACTGGACCATTGTTTTGGCGTCAAGAAAAAATGATCGAAAAAAAGAAAAACATCGCCAACCCGCCCTGGCATGTGGTGCGTAAATCCACGCTGCACGGCAACGGTGTTTTTGCGGCCCGCAATATACCCCAGGGCACGCGCATCATTGAATACTCGGGCAAACGCATCACGCCCAAACAGGCCGATGATATGCATCCGGTCAATCCGGATGATCCGTTCCACACTTTCTTTTTTTCCACCAGCAGCGGCAAAATCATTGACGGCGGCGATCGCGGCAATGATTCACGCTGGGTCAATCACAGTTGCGATCCCAATTGCGAAACGCAGGAAGGCAGCGGCGGCAAGCGCGTCTATATCTATGCCATTCGCGATATCCTGAAGGGCGAAGAGCTGTTTTATGATTACGGACTGATCATGGACGGCAAAATCACCAAAACGCTGCGCGAGCAGTATAAATGCCTCTGCGGCGCGCCGACCTGCCGCGGCACCATGCTGGCGTTACCCGAAAAAAAGAAGGCAGCGCGCAAAAGCAGCAGGTAAAACACCGGGCACGCCCCGGATAGCAGGCCTTGTTGCGGTCGCGCCGCCCGTATCATGAATCGTCGCCGTGGCGTGCCTGCATGGCCTGCAAACATGCAAGCGCGTCGCCCGGCACAATCTGCGCACTGCAGGCAATCATCAAATTCAGATTCATTCCGAAGTCTTCAACCGTATAGCCCTGGGCATCCACAATACGCCCATCCTGCGTCCGCACGCCGGCCTGCTCCACCAGCGTCCGGCTCTGTCCGGTATAGGCCCACACCGGCTTGCCCCTGGCCACGGCATAACCGACCTCGAACACTGTTCCGGAATCGGGCTCCAGGCCGCGAAACGGGTTCAGATTGGCCATGACGCAATCGGCCTGTTCGATCAGCGCGATATTGGCCCGGCAAATCCAGTCGGCCAGCGCTGCGCCGGCTAACTGCTGCGGCGCGGCGTTATCCAGCGGGTACAGCCCTGCAAACCCATGACGCGCGCATAGCGCTTTGAGCCACTGGCCATAGCTGGTCGCGTCCGGCCGAAATACATCAAAGCCGGCAAGGTAGACTTTTTTCATTTACAATTCATCCACTGTTTCATTCGGGCTATTTCCCCACAAGCCACATCTTACATTCCGCGACATTGCCCCTGCAATCGGGCCGGCGGACAATTGAACTCCTTGGGGCATGCAGCAACATCGTTGAATGTTGCACATTACAAATATCATGGGCAAAAAAATCAGCAAGACACTGGCTGCCGTTGTGCTGCTGGTTATACTGGGCTACTTCGGTGGCACATGGTATAGCGGCACAAAAGTGGACGAGCAGGTCATTCGTCGCACACAGGACATCAACGCACATCTGCGCAGCAACGGGCTCCCGGTGCAAGTGACCTCGGAGAAAAAAGATGCGGGGCTGTTCTCGTCAACGTACACATTGACCTTGCGCATTGACAATGCCGGACAATCACATTCGCTGGATTTTAACGTGCAGGTCGAGCACGGCCCCCTGCCCCTGTCCCGGTTGCAGCAGGGCAAACTGCAACCGGTTCGGGCGCTCAGCCACGTCACGCTGATCAACAATGAAAAAACCTCGCGCCTGTTCGAACTAAGCCAGGGGCAGCCACCGCTTGACGTGTTGCTGACCACCCATCTTGACGGACAGACACGGTATCGCGGACGCGTGGCTTCGCTATCATTCAATAATACCCGTGACGGGCAACTGCATTTTGATGGCATGACGTTCGAGGGCGCCGTCGACGCCAGTAACCAGATGGCCCAATTTACCGGAACGATGCCGCTGATACAGGTTACCCCGCCAAAAACAGAGAACGGGACAAGTACCCTTATTTTCAGGGATTTTGCCATGTCGTCGCATTACGACGGCCGCGATTCAAAGAACCCGTTATGGCGCCAGCAATCGACATTGGCAGCGTTCTCGCTTGCCAGTGATGATGCCAGACTGGAAATTGACCGCTACCAGACCGACTCAAAAGCAGACACGCAGGACAGCCTGCTGGCGCTGCAGCAGAGTACCGTATTGAACCAGATCCGCATCAACGGCACTGATCTTGGCAAACTGCAATATACCGTCGTCGCGTCAGGACTGGACCGTGCCGGCGCCATGCAGTTTATAACGCAAGCCTGGCAGCAGTTGTTCAACGCCGGCCAGACCGGCGACCAGGCAGCGCCACAACCGCATTGGATGACTTTGCTGGCCAGCCTGGAGCTGATGCTGTCGGGCAAGCCTGAATTGGCCGTCGGCCCCATTACCTGGACCCTCCCGGAAGGCTCAGCCAAAGCCACGCTCAACCTGACGCTGAACAATCCGGTCCCGCTGCTGTCCAGGTTCGGTAGCGACCCCTATGCCTTGCTGCTCAACGCCTTGCGCTCGGCGCGGCTGCAGTTGCAGGCAGATGAGGCCATGCCACAAGGTGCAGCGGACAGATTCAGTCAACTCAGATCCGGCGCTGCGGCGGCCTCCGGAGCGAGCGCCGAACCCGCGGCAGCAGAAAAACTGGACGCGATTATCAATATCCTGATCCGAAACGACTTGCTTTACCGCCAGCAGGAGCTGATTGGTCTGGACCTGAATATAGAGGGCGACCCGTCGCTGGCCTCTGCCAGCGCGGTAGACATGAACGGCGAGCAGTACGATGCGGCCGAGTTTGTGAGCATCGTGCAGACACGCGCAGCCGCCGCCGAATTGCAAATCAGGCAACTGACCCCGCTGCCTGCGCAGCCAGACGCATCTGGGCAAGAGACCCCTGAGCAACCCGCATCCGGTCAACAAACACCTCTGGAAGTAGCGCCTGAACAGCAAGCCCCCGAACCAGAAGGCGCCAGGCAAGATTAAGAGCGGTCGTCGCCGAGCGAGAAAATCGGCAAGCGGCGGTGGCGTGGTCGATAGCACGTGCCATGCTGCCAACGCGCCCCGGCAACGCATGGGATTGCGCCGGTGAGCGCAACGATGGTAGCGGCCTTTTATCCGGCAGCGCAACTGGGCACTTGCCAAGCGCCACCTGCCCCAGCATGGTGCGGTGCACCGGCGTTGCCGCGTACAGGCGGCGCGGCAACGTGCTCTTACCGGAAAGCAAGACACATTATTTCATTTTACATTTCACGAATTTGCAGTATGCTTTGCCAGGCACAGTATGCTTTGCCCGGCAGTTTCTTTCATGCGGTATTTATTCAATTACACTTGCAAGGAAATTCATTGCTATGTCTGCTTCTTTCCAGCTCAAAAAATCCGTTGATGGCCAGTTTCATTTTTCCCTGCACGCAGCAGATGGCGCATCTGTCCTCAGAAGCGAAACCTATACGACCCTTGCCTCGGCCAAAAACGGCATTGAGTCGGTTCGCAAGAATGCAGGCACGGACAGCCGCTACGTTTTTGAAAAATCCGCCAACGGCAAAACCTATTTCAATCTGAAAGCAGCCAACGGCCAGATTATCGGCAGCAGCCCTTTATTTGCCGATCCGCACGGCGCCAGGCAAGCCGCCGACACGGTCAGGCACCATGCCGCCACTGCGCCCGTGCACGAAGCCTGAATATCACAACTATCCCGCCTCTTACAAATCGTCACATGCAGGTGTCCTGACTCGTTTGCGAATCAGCATTCAATAGCGCCGTTTTGATATCGCAGGCCTGCCCGCAGCGTATGCCAGAAGGCAACCCTGCCAAATCGTTCATCCCGACGCAAATCAGCCCTGCTGCCAGGCGGCAAGCGCCTCCCATAAATAGGGATGATCATAACTGCTGACCGACAGACGCAGATAGGTGCTGACACGCTGATCGGGATAAAACAGGGAGCCCGGCGTGGCCGGAATGTTATGCTGGTTCAACTGACGAGCCAGTGGTTCGGCGTCGCGGGACATATCGAGCCAGAGAAACAATCCCGCTGCAGGCGGCTGAGCCAGGACATAGCCCAGTTCGCCCAGCCGCTCCAGCATGTGGGTGCGCGCCCAGTTGATGCGTTGCCGCAGCCGTTCTATGTAAGAACGATAATGCCCGCCGTGAATGATTTCATGAATAACACGCTCATTCAGGCTTGAAGTGGACAGGCCGGACAGCAGCTTGAGCATGGCTATTTCATTCAGAATATTTGCCGGCCCGGCAATATAGCCCACGCGCATCGCCGCACCCAGTGTCTTCGAATAATTGCCAAGCAGAAAGGTGCGCTCGCACTGGTCCAGCGTACTGATACGCAGCGGCGGGCCCGCACTGAGTTCGCTGTAGGTATCGTCCTCGACAATCCACATGTCATGCTGCTGGGCCAACCGCAGCACATCATGTGCAGCCCGCGCGCTTAAGGTAAAACCGGTAGGATTATGCACGGTCGTGTTACAGATGAACAGGACCGGCTTATGCTTGCGACAATGCGCTTCCAGTTGCGCGGTATCGGGTCCCTGCGATGTTCGCGCCACCGTCAGAATATTCACGCCGACCATGCGCAAATAGGCAAACACGACAAACCAGCACGGCTCTTCAACCACTACATAATCGCCCGGCCGGACCAGCTGACGGATCAGCAGATCCACCGAGTGCGTCACACCGGTGGTCAGCAGCACCTCGCCGGCCGGCTGCACATGCAAATCATGCGCGGCCAACTGGGCCATGATCGTCTGGCGCAGCGGCGCAAACCCAAAGGGTTCGCCATACATAAGCGCAGATGGCTGCATCTTGCGAGCCACCTTGCGAATGGAGCGCGCGACGATCTCGGTGTCCAGCCACTCCTGCTTTAAGCCCAGATTATTTTGCTGCGAAAAAAGGCGATTCAGAATCCAGGGGACATCAATTCTGTCCTGGGACAATGTCGGTATGATTTCACCGCTTTTGATACCCCGTGCCGGCTGTCTTTTATGCTGAACGAAATAACCGGACCGGGCATTGGCGGTAATGTGGTTGGTCGCAACCAGGCGATCGTAGGCCTCGACAATCGTATAGCGACTGACATTCAACTCCTGCGCCAACAGCCGGACCGATGGCAGGCGACTGCCCTGCCTGAATACGTTCTGTTCAATGCATACAACAAAACGATCCACAATCTGGTCCACCAGGGTGTGAGAACCGGACCGCACCGGCCGCCAATGGGCCAGCAGCGGCGCTCCTGCCGCTTGAGCGTCCTGATCGCCGTGGGCAGCCGCGCCCTCGTCGGGCATCGGCCGGGATTGATCATGGCTGCGGCCATCGCTGGCGGCCGATTGCTTGAGCAGGTGTGCAGGAACGGCAGGGCTGGGCTGACTTGTCATCAATCTGTTCCGGTAAAAACAGCAGTACAGGAAGGAAAAAACAGCACATATCTGTATCGGTACTGTACCGGTATCTTGTCATATAGTGTCTGTTCACGCAAGACCTGTATCGGGATTCTCATGACTTACACCATGCTCATGGCATTTGCCATTTTTATCGCCGTCTCTTCGGTAACCCCGGGGCCCAACAACCTCATGCTGCTGTCATCGTCGGTCAATTTCGGGGTACGCCGCACTATTCCACATTGCCTGGGAATCAGCGCAGGGATGGGACTCATGATTGTGCTGATGTCTTTTGGCCTGCACTGGGTCATGCAGCATGCCGGCTGGCTGATCGATCTGCTGAAAATCGCCTCGCTGGCTTACTTGCTGTGGCTGGCCTGGAAAATCGCCTCGATTACCCCGAGGCCGCTTTCCGTGCAGAATGAAGCGTCTCCTTTCGGTTTCTGGAATGCCGTGCTGTTCCAATGGATCAACCCCAAGGCCCTGATCATGGTCATCAGCATGTTCAGCATCTATGTGCCGGACAATATCGGACAACTGACCCTGCTGCAGATCTCCCTGATGGCAATCGTCATCAATCTGCTGTGCATCAGCGTATGGATGTTCGGCGGAACCCTTATGCGCAGGCTGTTTACTACGCCCGCCACACAACGCGGATTTAATATCGTGATGGCGCTGCTGCTGGTGGCCTCTGTCGTTCCCATGGTGTCCGCCGATCTTGGCATATAAGCGTGCCAATGGCGCATGTGCGCGACCTGTATACGACCGATGACATTCCGACTCACGAACCGGTGTCAGGGCAGCAGCGTCTCGGGCGACAGGAGAACACAGGTGAAATTTCTGCGCTCTATTTCCTGCAGCAGGTCGGGCAGGATTTGCGGTGTAACTGCCGGGTAGTCATGCAACAGTACGACGGCGCCGGGTTCCAGTCTGCTTGTGATACGCGACAGCAGGCGCGCCGGACTGGCAATCGCTGTATCGAAAGAGCGCAATGACCAGCCCACGCATGGCAGCCGACTGGTCCTGACCGCCTGCCCAATCCCCGGATTGACCACACCAAATGGCGGTCGGTACATCCGGGGCGTCACGCCGGTAATGTCTGTGATAGTCTCGCTGCAACGCCGAATATCGGCAAGAATCGTGGCCGGCCGTCTGAAAGGCAGGGTATGGGCATGGCTATAGCTGTGGTTGCCAATGGTGTGCCCCTCCTGGACGATCTGCCGCAACAGGTCCGGACGGGCAGCAGCATGCGCGCCCACAATAAAAAACGTGGCCTTCACGTCATGCGCTTTGAGTATGGCCAGGACCTGCGCAGTCCCTGCAGTGGGACTGTCATCAAAACTGATGGCAATCTGGCCGCCTGGCGCGTTGGATGCGCCCCCCTCTGGATGAACATGCCTGAGGGTGTCCACAAACAGATTGGTTGCCATATTCATACTGGCCACGCCAAGCGCCACCACATACAGGGTGATGACCAGGAATGCAGCTAACGGCCACCGCGAATACAGCAGCACGGCAAGCGCAATGACAAGAAGATGGGCGGCCAGCGTGTGGCGGCGAAACCATGAAATCACAGTGATATTTATCTGCACAGGCAAGCGGGTCCATAACAATAGCCAGTGCCCCTCCTGCCGTCAAGCGATATTGTGCACTTATATGGCCATCCGGTCCGCGCTAAGCTGCCACACCTGCTGCAGCCGGTCGGCATCGGTGTGCCGATGATTCATGATGGCGCAAAGAAAATGCGCGCGTTTCAGATAAAAATGCACATCGCATTCCCAGGTCATGCCCATTGCGCCATGCACCTGCAGGGCATTTCTCACGGCCGCGCCGGCAGCCTGCCGGACCGTAAGTTCGGCCAAGGTCGCCATCAGGGCCGTCTCGGCAGTCGTTGCTGGTTCCGTACTCGCGGCAGCCTGTGCCAGCAACAAACGCGCATTGTCCAGGTCGATCCAGTCCTGGGCCAGCCGGTGCTTGATCGCCTGAAAACTGCCAATGGGACGACCAAACTGCTGCCGTTCCCGCGCATAGGCACTGGCAATATCCAGGGCCCGCGTCGCTACGCCCAGCAGTTCAGC
>DATGQC010000298.1:0-5045 GCA_035304425.1 Advenella sp. | reverse complement strand
CACGTTCGAAAGCGGCCAGTTGTCCCCAGTCGCCAAGCAGCGCCGCACGGGCGGCCTTCACGGCCTTGTCCACATCCTCCTGTTGCCCACGAGGAATGGTGGTGAATACCTTGCCGTCGCTCGGGTCAATCACATCAATGGTCAGCGTGTTCACGGCGTCGGTTTTCGTTCCGTTGATCAGCATTTGCGTCATAAACATTTCCTTTTGCTACTGTGGCTATGGTGTGGCTTTGGTGTGACTTTGCCGGGTTGTCCGCTAGCCGCGATGTCATGCGCAGCCCCCCGGCATGTCGATCAGGTCTTGGGCGGTGCGGGCATCTTTTTCAGCTGGGGTTTTATCAAAGGCGCGGCGTCTTGCCAGCGCTTGATGTCATCGTTAACGAATTTGCCGAATGCCTCCGGATCCTGATACGAAACCGTGACACAGGCTTTTTCCAGCGCCTGCCGCACGCTGTCTTTTTTCACCGCGTTTTCAAGCGCCTGGGCGATCTTGGCGACGCGTTCGGGCGGTGTGCCGGCCGGCGCATGCAGGCCGTACCAGCCTTGGGTATTGACCTTGGGAATACCCGCTTCCTTAGTGGTGGGAATATCCGGCGCTGCGCTTGAGCGTTTGTCGCCGGTGATCGCCAGGACATTGACCTTATTGTCATTGATGGCGCCACAGGCCAGATTGCCGGACACGGTGGCCAGCGCGACGCGCCCTTCATAAAGGTCGGTCATGTGTTGCGCCGCCCCCTGATAAGGCACAAACAGCAGATCAATCCCTGTCTCCTTGCCGACCATGTGCGTAACAATGGTCGTGTAAGCGCCGCCGATCAGCACCGCGCTGGGCAGACCGGGGTTTTTCTTCACATAGGACACAAGTTCAGGAATCGTTTTTACCGGCAGCTTTGCAGATGAAATAATGAAACCGGATGAGGTGGCGAATCGGCCTATCGGCGCAAAGTCCTTGGGGCTCCACTCAATGTCGTCGAATAAGACAGGGATGCTGGTCAGCACGGCCGAACTGGATAGCAAGGTGTAGCCGTCAGGTTTGGCCCTGGCGACCGCCAATGCGGCAATGTTTCCTTCCCCGCCCGGGCGCGGCTGCACAATGATAGGCTGGCCCAGGTCCTTGCTCATTTCCTTGGAGATGATGCGCGTTAGCACATCAACGGCCCCGCCGGCGCTATAGGGAACAATGATCTGAATGGGTTGCTCGGGCCATTCGCCGGCGGTCGAAGTAGCAGGGGCAATGCCGCTTAAACAGGCCAGGACAAGCGCCCCGGCAAGCTTGAATACATCCTTTATCATGTCTTCCTCCAGTTGCATCGTTTTTATGGTTCATGGTTGTGATCGGCGTTTTTTTAGGGTTCTGTTTGTTTCCTCCTAACAAACAGAACCGTTGGATAAGATCAGATATCTTCAAGGGTAAAGTTAAGGCGGGTGTCTTTGACCACAATGCCGCCCCGGTTTCCCGGCTCCAGGGAACCATACCTGGCAGCAAAGCTTGCCGGCAGGGGACGGGCGGTGCGGGGCGAGACCCACAAGCGAAGCAGGTGGCGACGGCGCTCCGGCTCGGGCCAGTCTTCAAAATCGGTGCGCGAGTGCAGGATCTGGTGATTATGCAGGAACTGCATGTCACCCACCTTGAATTCCATTTGCAGATTGATGGCCGGGTCATTGGTCAGATCGTCCAGCATTTGCAGCGCGTCAATTTCCGGTTGCGTCAGGCGGCGGGCCTGGGGGTAGTTTTTCTGCGCGCTGCGGATATATTGCCCGGAGTAAATGGTGGTGAAATAGCCGTCATGCCAATTGAAAACCGGGACTTCAAACCACGGCTGCATGCCTTCGGGGATCTCGCCGCGCCGATCCGTGGGAAACGCATGGAACAATTGTGCGGCCAGGTCGGGCCGGCGCGCCATCATCTCGTTGTAGATTGTCACGGAACTGGCGATCCGGCTCTCTCCTCCGCTTTTTGAGGTCTGCAGGCACAGTAACCCCACGATATCGCATGAGTCGGTATGGTATTCCAGGCCCCTGTTTGTCTGATAATAACGGGTCCCGGTATTCCGGATATCCGCGCCCATATCGCGCACATGCCCAAGCAAATGCCCCTTCGCGTTCTGCGAACGAAAGCTGCCCAGATGCGACCCAATGCCAAGATAGGCAACGGCGGAATCGGCCTTCCCATATTTATCGACGGGCAGGCCGCGCAACAATACAAAGCCGCGACCGTGAATAATGTCATTCAGAACCTTGGCCAGTTTTTCCGCCAGGCGCGGCAAGGAAAAGGTGTCGGGGCTGATGTCCGCCATGGACAGCCCGCCGGCATGAAAGGCGGCCAGCGCCGCGTCGATTTCCTTTATATCGTCGGGCGTCAGCGTGTGAATCCATTCGGTGCTGGCGGACATATCGCGGCCGTACCAGGCGGCTTCCCCGGTCACCGCCTCGGGCACATTCTGGGCAAAACTCTCTGTAGGGCTGTTCATCATTTTCCTCTGTGAATAATGAAAAGATGAAATTAGTTTAAACTTGGGATAATGTTTGAACAAACGAATAATTTCAATCTATTAATCGATTTTTTCAATGGCCAATATCACCCTGAAACAGATTCGTGCGTTTATTGCCGTGGCCGCTGAAGGCAGCTTTACCAAAGCGGCCGACAGCCTGCATGTGACGCAATCGACCCTGACCTCGTCGATCAAAGTGCTGGAAGACGAAGTGGGCTTGCAACTGTTCGATCGCTCTACCCGATCTGTCCTTCCCACCCGCCAGGGCGAAATGTTCCTGCCGACGGCGCAGCGGATCGTTCGAGACCTGGAAGATGCCCTGGAAGACTTGCGAATGGCGGCAGCACGGGAACGCGGTTCGGTGTCCGTGTGCGCAGCCGGTTCCTTCATTACGGATGTGTTAACGCCGGCATTGATGGACCTGGCGCAGCAGTACCCCGGCATACACACCCGCTTTACCGAGGGCACGACGCAGAGCGTCGCAGACCAGGTCTTGTCCGGCGTAGCGGATTTCGGGGTGACAACGCTATTTGAGCCGATCAACGAACTGGACTCCGCCCTGCTTCTGACAGACGCCTACGGCGCGGTCTATGGCGCCGGCCACCCGCTGAACGAAGAAACCTCGTCATTGAGCTGGCACAGGCTATCGCAACATAATATGGTTCGGCTCAGCAAAGCCAACGGCATACGCATTCTTCTGGATAGCGAGCCGAAGATCGCGGGCCTGTTCAAGGATACTGTCTATGAAGTCAGTGGCGTCGCCGCGCTGCAGGCGCTGCTCAAAAGAGGCTTTGGATTCAGCGCGCTACCGGCGCTGGCCGCCAAATCCCTGGTCGTGGAGGGGTTGCATTTCCGGCTCCTGACTCGCCCGGCCCTGCGCAGAAAGCTCTATGTCGTCAAGAAAAAAGGACGCAGCCTGTCCCCTGCGGCGGTGGCGCTTTTCAAGGCAATGATCAATGCCCTGGAAAACATGACGCCCGACGGAGCCATTGATATCACGTTTACCCGGTCGGAAGTTCAGGATTTTTGTGGGTTTTGATGCAGGTATCTTGTTCAGTGTTCAGATGAACAATTGGGTGTTATCTAACTGCCGCTCGCGTCAGCCATTGATCAAATCAGCACCAGATGGCAGGTCCGCTTTTGACACAGTGCATGTAGCGCCACAGCACGTCTTGCTATCATAACGCGCGATACGTATACCCTTTATCGCCGGGGGCCCACCATCCGTGATGTTCTCATCATCGTGTGAAGGGCAAGAAATTTGACCACCGACTCACGCTACGCTTTTGCCATCAACAGTCAGTGCGTTGCTGAAACTGCGTCGCGTCAGGCGAATGGGAAAGCCCCTAGCCCGCCAGCGAACATCCCCGCATCACGCTCCCGGATTGGTAAATCGCAACACGGAATTCTTCGCCGCTTTGGCCAATACCCGGCCGACCACAGGATCGCGGCCACTACGGTGCCACAACAGCATGTTCCCATCGTGGCGCGCCATATTGGTCAGTACGGCCGATTGCATATCGAAGTCGCGCGGCAATTCGCCACTTTTAATGCCTTCTTTGAAAATCTGTTCCAGCATGGTTTGCATGACAGAATAATACTTGTTGACCTCTTCCTTGATCGCCGCGCCAATATTCATTGACTGGATACTGCTTAGAATGATGACCGCCAGATCGTCGGGATACTCCTGGCCCCATTTGGTCTGCATGGTCACGAACCGGACCAGTCTCTCTACCGCGGTTTCGTCTTTTGCCAGCACGGTTTCGGCCGTGCGCTCTATAGAGCGGGCCCGAATCACTTCAAGCAGATGCACCAGAACGGCTTCTTTGGTCTTGAAATAATAATAAACCGCGCCTTTGGTGAATCCTGCACACGTGGCGACCTCTTCCAGGCTGGTATTGGAATATCCCTTATCCGAGAATAACCGGAGCGCAGCCAATTCTATTTTTTCAATGCTGGCTTCGCTTGATCGACGTCTGCTCATTTAAAAAAACTCCCGTAAATAAAATTTATTTTATTTGAACGACAGGCAAACAGCCTGTCTTCCCGGTTTCTCGCCCAAACATTTACAGTATCGTTGACCCGTTATGCGCGCAACGCTCGCACTGATACATTGTTCGCCTTACGATCCCACAAGGATACGTCGGCCAGCTTTGCCCGCATGGCGCCACGCTGCAATTTGCCGGTTGCGGTGCGCGGCAGGCTTTGCATGAAAACAAGATAGCGCGGCACCATATAGTGAGGCAGATGCTGGGCCAGATAACGCAACACCGTGTCGTATTCTACCGCGTGCCCGTCACGCAATACGATGCACAGCAGGATATCGTCGTCGCTTTCAAAGCCGGAATCCACCCCCAGCGCCATGGCTTCGGCGATCGCCGGGTGTTCCAGCGCGGCCGCTTCAATGTCGCTGGCCGAGATATTTTCTGCGCGCCGGCGAATTCTTTCGGAACGGCGATCGCCAAAAAATACCTGCCCATCGTCAGTGATCCAGCCGCAATCGCCGGTATGGAACCACAGATTGCGCCAGGCCTCAACCGTCTTGTCCGGCAT
>DATGQC010000297.1:0-5105 GCA_035304425.1 Advenella sp. | reverse complement strand
TACCCGGCGTAGCGGTGGCCTTCCTGCTTGCCGGCGTGTCCATGACCGCCATGCTGGTCGGCGGCCTGGCGACCGGTCTGCTGGTGGCTGTGCTTGCAGGGAGCGTGGCTCGCTCCACCGGCCTGAAAGAGGATGCCAGTTTTGCTGCCTTCTATCTGATATCACTGGGTCTTGGCGTGTTGTTGATTTCTCTTAAGGGTTCCAATCTGGATCTGTTGCACGTCCTGTTTGGTACTGTGCTGGGGCTTGATGACAGTCATCTGCTTTTCATCATGTGCGTCTCCAGTGCGACGCTCATTGTGCTTGCGTTGATGTACCGGCCACTGGTCATTGAATGTCTTGATCCGGCTTTTCTGAAAATGGAAGGCGGCGGCGGATCGCTGGTTCATGGCGGTTTTCTGATTCTGCTGGTGGTCAATCTGGTGGCGGGCTATCAGGTTATGGGCACCCTATTGGTAGTTGGTATGATGATGCTGCCGGCCGCTGCTGCGCGTTTCTGGGGGCGCACGCTGGGCTGGCAACTGGTCCTGGCCGTGTGTCTGGGCGTTGTGGCCTCTTATACCGGCCTGGTGATGTCGTATCACTTCGGCCTGCCGGCTTCCAGCGCCATTATTTTGTCCGCGGGCGCCTTGTATATCCTGTCGATGCTATTTGGCCATCAGCATGGTCTGCTGCGATCCGGTCGCTAGTACGCGCCTTTATTTCTCTTTATCTGTGTCGTCCATTTTGGCGCGGGGGTGCGCCTTGTCGTACACCTGGGCCAGATGCTGGAAATCAAGCCGCGTATAAATTTGTGTAGTGGCAATATTGGCATGCCCCAGCATTTCCTGTACCGCACGTAAATCCTGCGCCGATTGCAGAACATGGCTGGCAAAACTGTGACGCAGGACATGAGGGTGAACCTGTGCGGGAATACCGCTACGCATGCTCAGCTTTTTCAGCTGTAATTGCACGACGCGCGGGGCAATGCGGCGACCGCGCGCGCCCAGAAACACTGCGGACTGATCGTTTGTCGTGCTGCCTGGCGGCAGCAATTTATGCCGGACCGCCAGCCATTGCGCCAGGGCGCCAACGGCGGTGCGTCCCAGGGGCACGCTGCGCGTTTTGCCCCCTTTACCGGTCACCGTGACTTCGCCTTCATCCAGGTTGAGCCAGCTGACCGATTCATAGCCGTCCTTGCGCGTGTACTGAATATCCAGGCTGACCAGCTCGGCCAGACGCAAGCCGCTGGAGTAGAGTACTTCGAACATGGCCTGATCGCGCAGATCGGCCGGTTCCGTGCCGGTGACCACGGCAGGATGGTCCAGCAGCGCCTGGGTTTGCTCTACCGACAGCGCCTTGGGCAGCGAGCGGGCGATTTTTGGGGTTTTGACATCCAGGGCAGGATTGACCTTGACCGTGGTTTGGGGAATCCACCATTGATAAAAGCCGCGCCATGCCGACAGAATCCGCGCCAGGCTGCGCGGGCTGTAATCCTGTGCGTGCAGTCGTGCAATGGCGTGTCGAATGTGCGCATTGTTCAGGTTTTCGGCAGGGATGTCCGGGTAGAAACCCAGCAGCAGCGCCAAGTCGCGACGGTAGGCTGCCAGCGTATGGTCAGCATAGCGCTGGTTGGTCTGTAAATAAGCCAGCCATTTTTCCATCGGATCGGAGAGCATGCGTGTCATGGTGTTGTCAAAGTCTGCACGAAACCAGTATAAGGGACAAGGAAAGAACGTTAAGAGCGATTCAGTCTTTAGTCAATAAAATGAAGTGGTCGGGCAACGGCAGGCACAATGCCGGATCTCGTTATGGCTGCCGGGCGTTTTGCCATTCCAGAGCGTTATGCCTGACGCTATTTTCACCGAAATGATGTTTCCATAAGCGTGCGCCCAGGGCGGCAGACCGATCGAGCGACGAGCCCACGGTAAGCCATTTGAGCAAAGTCGGATGCAGCCCGGCGTCAAATAACATGAATCCGGCGGCCAGGCAGCAGGTATCGGCCTGTATGCCGCAAACCAGTACGCGTTCCACTCTTAACGCTTGCAAATAGTCAATGGCGGCCGCGGGCGGAAGATAGCCGTGTTTGATGAACGTTTTCTGCGCCGGGACGAGGCCTTCGTCATCCGGTGCAGGATGCCATCCCAGCTGTCGTTCAAACGGCGTCACGGATTCATTATGGCGTTCCACCGTTGCAATTGTTGGAAAATGCCTGCTGAAAGAGGTTATTTCCTTGATAAGCGCCTCAGGAACGTTGAAGCTGCGCTGAACGTCAATGACCAAGAGCGCTTCTTTGCTGTATTGCATTCCTCTCCCTGTCGAAGCGACAGTTGGTTGCGTGTCCTGACGGCGTCAGGCGACCGACTGCAGTCGACTTAAGCAGGCGCTGGCCAGTTTACCGAGGATTTCAAGAAAGGTTGTGCCCATGTCCGGCTTGAAGTGCTCGGACCCTTCGGCGGCGAAGGCCAGTACGCCAATGGTTTGTCCCTCATGCGATAATGGCACCATGGCGATCGAGCCGGGCTTGCTGTCGAACCAGCTATGCGCCGGCAGATAGCCTTCCTGGCCGCAATACGGTTTTTGCAAACCGGCTACAAAGGCCTGGAGCATATCGTCGCTGCCTTGGAAACGTTCGTCTTTAAGAGCAGGAAGATTCCACAGGCGCAGGGCGACCTCCAGCATATCGAATTCCTGACGCAGCCCGTCGACCACGCGTCGCGGCAGTCGTTGAGGATCCTGCTCCGCCAGCATGTGCGTACACCAGAGCGTGACATGATCGCTGATGGTTTCGTTGGAGTTGGCGTTGTGCAGCAGTTCTGACAGCTTCCACTCCAGTTCCTTGTTGCGCGTGCGCAGCGTCATGATCTGGCGTTCACCCAATGACAGCGTGTTGCGCGCATGAGGGTGGGGCACCTTCAGCGACGAGAAAATATCGGCGTGCTCATCAAAAAAAGCAGGGTTGTCCTGCAGAAATTGTGCGACGGTTTCTGCTGTCAGTGTGGCAGCTTCAGACATGAGTACGTTCCTTTATAAAGCAGTGCTGTTGCGATACTGTGCAACAAGGCGATCTATGTTTATTTCACTTGAAAATACTGTTACGGCCGGGCCGCGCATGGTAATTTGCGTGCCGTCCCAGGCAACGTTCAGGTCGCCGCCGCGCGTATGCACAGTCACCGGCGACTGCAGCTGCCCGCGACGGATGCCAGCGACCACGGCGGCGCAGGCGCCGGTGCCGCAGGCCAGGGTTTCACCGGCCCCGCGTTCATACACCCGCAAGTTGATCGTATGCGGATCGACAATTTGCATGAATCCGGCATTGACGCGATTGGCAAAGCGTGGGTGGCCTTCGATCAGCGGACCTTGTTCGGCGACCGGTGCGCCGGCGACATCGTTGACGATCTGCACGGCATGCGGATTGGAAATGGCAACCAGCGAAAGCGTGACCGTATCGCCATTGCCCAGCGGCAACGACCAGAGCGTGTCATCGTGTTCGCGCGTGCTTGGCAGATCGGTAGTGTCAAATGCGACGGCCTCGGGTTCAAAGCGGGTTTGCCCCATGTTGACCGTGACCGTAGCGTCGTCGGCTTCTTCCAGCGTGATCAGGCCGGTTGCGATTTCGGCTTTCAGCGGGTTGCGCGAAGACAGTTTCTGTTCGTGCACAAAGCGGACAAAACAGCGCGCGCCGTTGCCGCAATGCTCTACTTCACTGCCATCGGCATTGAAAATACGGTATCTGAAATCGGCTTCCGGATGACTAGGGGCTTCGACCAGCAGGATCTGGTCCGCGCCGATGCCAAATTGCCGGTGTGCCAGCGCGCGTGCACGTTCGGGCGTCATGTCGATAGACTGACGTACGCCATCGAGCACGACAAAGTCGTTGCCTGCGCCGTGCATTTTCGAGAAAGACCAGATCATTGAACGTTTTCCTGATTGAGCTGCTGTATTGGACATTATTATCGCCGATCCTGTGGCCTAGCGCCCTGTCCCTGCGCGATCAGTAGAATTTCTTTTCCCCTTCGGGGCGGGTTTTGAAGCGTCGATGCACCCAATAATACTGGGGTGGATCGGCACGCACCCATGCTTCAAGCTGTTGATTGCAGAAAAGCGTGGCCTGCTCCAGGCTCATCTGCCCTGGAAAGTCGGCAAACGGGGGGAGGACCTGCGTATGATAGTGGCCGGTGGCGCTGTCCCAGCGCGTCACAATAGGAATCACGTCGGCCTTCCAGCTCCGGGCAATCTGGGCGGTTGCAGGCAGGGTAGCCGCGGGCACCCCGAAGAAAGGCACAAAAATGGCGCCTTCGCGGCCAAAGTCCATGTCCGGCAGATAGTACACCGGCGTGCCCTGGCGCAGTTGCCGGATCAGACTGCGGATGCCTTCCTTGCGGGAAATCTGGGTCACTTTGTTGAAGCGGCCCCGTCCCTTGATCATGATCGCGTCCACCTGTGGGTCAGAGGCGGGCGTATACATGGTGGCCGATTTGACCAGATGCATGGATAAAATCGTAGCGGCGGCGTCCAGTCCGACAAAATGAGGGGCAAACAACAAGGTGGGCCGGGATGAGTCGATGCTGTTCTGGATGTGTTCGTAACCGGTCAGGTGCACCATGCGGCGGATTTTTTCTTCCGAGCCGTACCACAGGACGGCGCGATCAATCATGGTCTGGGCCAGGGCGCGAAAATGTTCCCGCAACCAGCGTTCGCGCTGGGCCGGTGTCGCATCGGGGAAACACAATTGCAGATTGGTGCTTACGATAAAGCGGCGGCGTTTCATCAATACGCGCATCAGGGTTGCGCAAAGGCTGCCCAGGCCCAGACGCAGGCTGTCGGGTAATAGATTGATGCTGCGGAAAAGAAAAATGAGTAATGCGGATTTCATCATGTTTGAAGATAAGCGAAATGCGTCGTGACAATATGTGCGGGCAGTGCACCGTGACAAGCACGCCGCTGGCTGCCGGTCTGATGGCATTGCCGGCAGACGGATGCGATCCTGATTTTTTCGATTGTAATGGAGAAAGAGAGGATGTTGTCCTGACGGTTGCGTTGATGAACAAGACGGGGTTGTCTCATCCCTTTGTTATCATGCCAGCGGTAATTGGTGAGGGTGTTGGCGTGTGGGTTGCGGCAAC
>DATGQC010000296.1:0-5712 GCA_035304425.1 Advenella sp. | reverse complement strand
CGGCGCGCAACGACTTGCCTGGGGTAAATGTCCGGCAGCCAGCCTGTCTGTTCGTTAAGCGCACGGTCAAAAAATGCGGGCGCTGACGATTCTTGTGCTTGAAGTCCTCAATCGATCAAGTAGAGCGTCAGACAAGGTTACAATCACTTCTTTATTCAAAACTGATACAAAATCGCCAGATACGCGTGCTGGTTTACACGGTTTTGTCTGTAAAACGGCGACCGGTATGCAAACATGCGTCGATTCGTTGTCGGGCGCCTGGACAATGCCAATGTCGGGTGCGCATCTGCTGATATCTAAGAAAATTCAATGGCTCTTCAATGTGGGATTGTCGGACTGCCCAACGTGGGCAAATCCACGCTCTTTAACGCCCTGACCAAAGCGGGCATCGCCGCGGAAAACTACCCGTTCTGCACCATCGAACCCAACGTCGGTATCGTCGAGGTGCCCGATAACCGCCTGAATAAACTGGCGGAGGTGGTCAAGCCCGAGCGTATTCTGCCGGCCACGGTCGAGTTCGTGGACATTGCCGGCCTGGTGGCGGGCGCCTCCAAGGGCGAGGGCCTGGGCAACCAGTTTCTGGCCAACATCCGGGAAACCGATGCGATTGTCCACGTGGTGCGCTGCTTTGAAGACGAAAACGTCATTCACGTGGCCGGTCAGGTCAATCCGATTTCCGATATTGAAGTGATTAATACCGAGCTGGCGCTGGCAGATATGGCGTCAGCCGAAAAAGGGCTGTTGCGCGCCCAGAAAACCGGCCGTGCCGGCGACAAGGATGCGCAGAAACTGGCGGCGCTGCTGGAAAAAATCATTCCCGTGCTTAACGAAGCCCGCACCATCCGCTCCATGAACCTGGACAAGGATGACCTGGACCTGATCAAACCGTTCTGTTTCATCACGGCCAAGCCTGCCATGTACGTGGCCAACGTGAAGGAAGACGGTTTTACCGACAACCCGCATCTGGCTGCGGTGCAGGAGTTCGCTGCTAAGGAAAATGCGCCGGTCGTGGCTGTATGCGCCGCCATCGAAGCCGAGATCGCCGATCTGGACGATGAGGACAAAAACGTATTTTTGGCAGACATGGGCATGGATGAGCCAGGACTGAATCGAGTGATTCGCGCCGCCTTCCGCCTGCTCGGTCTGCAGACCTACTTTACCGCAGGCGTCAAGGAAGTGCGTGCCTGGACAATTCACATAGGCGACACCGCTCCGCGCGCCGCCGCAGCGATTCATACAGACTTTGAACGTGGCTTTATTCGCGCCCAGACCATTGCCTATGAAGATTTTATTACCCATAAAGGCGAGCAGGGCGCCAAGGAAGCCGGCAAAATGCGGGCCGAGGGCAAAGAATACATTGTCAAAGACGGGGATGTCTTGAACTTCCTGTTTAACGTGTGATCTGCGGCTGATTTTTTTTTCGACAGTCAAGCTCAGCCGTGCGCAGATACGGCGCGTGTCGGTCGTCTGCAGGAATATTCTCATGCGATCTGCGGCGCCTGGCGTGCCGGTTTGCGCCACCGGTTGTAGCGTCAACCAGACCGGCGCCAGCGGCATCAGAAAAGCGTAAGGGCCGACCCTGACGCCCGCCATGCGACGGCGTCCGGGGCAAAAAGCACGCACATGAAACCCAAATCGTTACTATCGGTGTCTGACGGCGCGGCTGATCGAACGCCTGCATTGCCGTTCTTCCGGGGCCCGCTTCGCATTGCGGCCCGACTATTGCAAATATCCAGGCCGGCAAACCGTTACACGCGCTGACATATTCTGGTGTTATAGTCAATATTCCTCTTCTTACTCAATCAAGGAAAGATCATGGGAATTCTGGATGCAGTCAATGCTGTACTGGGCGGCGGCAAAAAGCCTGAAGCGCAGCCACAAAGCGAACAAATACAGGAAGGCCAGGCAGCATCCGGGCAAGCCCCGGAAGATCTGGCGCCCGCCGCGCAGCAGGAAGATATGGGCGGACTCGGTGGCCTGGGGGGTTTAGGCGGGCTGGGCAACGGCATCAACCTGGGCTCGCTCAGCGCGCTTTTGCCGGTGATTCTGTCCGTGATCAACAACCAGCAAGGCGGCCTGGGCGGTCTGGCCGAAAAATTCCAGCGCGGGGGCCTGGGCGATATTTTCGATTCCTGGGTGAACAAGGGCGATAATCGCGAGATTTCCCCGCAACAGGTCGATACGGCCCTGGGGGCCGATACGGTGGATAATATCGCCCAGCAATCCGGTCATTCCCGCGAGGATATCCTGGGAACCCTGTCGAGCATTTTGCCCCAGGTGGTTGATAAATCCACACCGGAAGGCCAGATTCCGGCCGATGGGCAGGCGCGTGGCGAGAACGAAGTACTCAATTCGCTTTCCTCGCTGTTCAAATAGTCCTGTTCTGCCTGCATTCGAATGCCATATCTGTTAGCATAATCAAAATAACAGCCCGATAAATCCAGACAGGCAGATCCGGCAGGCACAGCAAGATTGTGAGCTCAACCGGCAGGCGGGATATCCTTTTATGAAAAGGGTGCGCCGCCTGCGACATGTATTGCATGAAGTGCATGAACAGCACATCATTGCGGGCCTATGCCGGCATTGCGCGTCGCGACCGCTGATTCACGACCTGGCCAAGATGGCAGGCTGCTGCGCGTTTTCTTGCGGCAACACTGCGTGTGTCGTTCATGTGATTCGGCAAGGCCTGGCGCTCATGTTCACCGCTCATGTCCACTTTGCACACGGGGCCGTGTTGCCCCTGCCGGCTGCGTTTATCGGGATGACAGACGGTCCTTGAGCGGGCTGTTCCCACTTATTATGAATGAGAGATCAAGCCGCCCATGAAAGTCTGGCTTAAAAGAATTTTGATCGGCCTAGTCGTGCTGATGCTGTTTGCCTTTGTAGGCGCAGCCGTATTTTTGCTGACGTTCGATCCGAACGCCTATAAACACAAGATCGAGAGCATCGTGCAGGAACGATACAACCGCACCATGGTCATCGAGGGCGATCTGGAATTGTCGCTGTTCCCGCGTATCGGCCTGTCGGTTCGTAAAATTTCTCTGTCCGAGCCCAATTCCACGACTACGTTTGCCTCTATCGACAGCGCCCGTTTTGCCGTGGCCATCTGGCCGCTCATGTCGAACCGTCTGGTGGTCGATCATGTTGCCGTGTCCGGTCTGAAAGGCTGGATCGTGCGCGATGAAAAAGGCAATTTCAACTTCGAGGACTTGCTGACCCAGGATCCGCCTGCCATAGAGACGGTTGATCCGCGCTTCAAAAGTGATGAGATCCGTCCCGCGCCCGCTGCGGCTGCCGAAAGCAATAGCGTTTTGCCACAGCCCAAAAAGACCGATTTCAAAATCGATATCGCCGGGCTGGAAGTGCAAAACGGCGCCCTCTTTTACAAGGACAAACTGAATAATCTGGATATGCGCCTGAACCGCATGACGGTCAATACCGGCCGGGTCACGTTTGATCAGCCCTTCGATGTGTCCGTGACGGGTAATCTGGAGGGCGCAAGGCCGGTTGCCAATGCCAGCGTGAATATCCAGGGCCTGGTCAAGCTGGATCCGGTCACCAAGCTCTATTCCGCGCGCAATCTGGAAGCCAATATCAAGGGCATCGTAGGCGATGTGGATGTGCAAACCGGCACGCTGACCGGTGATTTTGAAGTGGACAGTTTTGCCCATGCGCTTACCGGATCGGGTATTGATCTGACCATTTCGGGCAAGGGCGCCAAGGGCACCGGGCTGCGTAACCTGGATATGAGCCTGGCCGCGCCGAAGCTGAATTTTGACTCCACTGCGCCGTTGTTGCAGATGACTAATTTCGCTGTCAAGGGCACGGCCTCCGACGAAGACGACGAGAGCTACGAATGGGTGCTCAATTCGCCGGCGCTGGATATCTCGCCTACCGGTGCGGGCGGCAAGCCACTGACCGGTTCTGTGCGGATCAAGGGCAAGGAGCAGTTTGGCGTCAATTTCCGCATGGAGGGCATCAGCGGCACGTCCGATGCCCTGAATGTCGCCCAGATCAAGCTGGATGGCGCATACGCCCGTGGCAATAAGCGCGCCGTCAATTTCAATCTTTCTTCGCCGGCCAAAATGGACCTGGCGCGCCGCCTGATTGCGTTGTCGGCCATGAGCGGCAACGTGGTGCTCAAGGATGTGGAAACGCGCGAGCAGAACATTCCGGTTATCGGCACCTTCAGCGCCGATTTTCTCAAAAGCGTCGCCAGCTTCAAGGCCGATGCTGTCATCAACTCCGGCAAATTCAGCTTTGACGGCAATATTTCCAGGTTTGACGAACCGTACGTGCGTTTTGCCGTCGGCGCCGATTCAGTGAATCTGGACGAGCTGATCGATAACGTCTCGGGCGATGCCGCGACCCCGCCCGCCGCCGCGACCGGCGCCGCCAAGGCGCCCGCAGAGCCCACGCAGGCAGAGGCGAAGCCCACCACCACCGCTGTGCGCAATCTGGTCAGCGACCTGATGGGCGCGCTCATCGGGTCCGGCACAGTCAGCCTTAAGCAGATTACCTATCATGGCGTGGTGTACAACGATGTGACGGCAGCCCTGAATTTCACCAAAGACCAGTTGGGCATCACCGATATCAAGTCCAGTATCTTTGACGGGCAGGTGCAGGGCGATGCGCTGATTAACATGAAGGACGACGAAGTCACGACCAAACTCAATTTCCAGGACGTCTCCATTGAGCCCTTGCTCAAGGGGCTGGGCATGAATCCGGTCATGACGGGCACGGGCACCTTCTCGCTGGTGTTTGCCTCCAGAGACGCGCCAGAAGGCGCCAACTGGCTGACCAATGCCACCGGTTCGCTTGAAGGCGAGGCTCGCGACGGTACGATCAGCGGCTTTGATCTGGCGCCGGTGCTGGCCGACCCCGTTGCGTACGCCAACAATGTTGAACAGGCCGGCGCCTGGAAGTTCGATCCGGCGGCAAAAACGCCGTATACAACACTGAAAACCAAGCTGGTACTGGATAAAGGCGAATTGCATTTTACGCACTTCAGTCTGCTGACCGATCCCTTGCTGATCCAGGCCGACGACAATCTGGCCGTGTACAACCTGCTGAATGACCAGTTTTCTTTCCCGGGCAAATTTGTCACGCGCCAGCCGGTCACGCTGAATCAGGATGGGTTGCGTGTGAGTATTAAACAGGTGACCTTGCCATTCGAATTGACCGGATCGCCAGAGAACGCGCAATTGAAGGTCAAATGGCAGCGGTTGAATAATTCGCCGTTGGGTCGGTTCGTGAAGCAGCGCAAGGATAAAGAAGCAGAGGCGCAAAAGCAGGCGGCCGAGCAGGCTGCGGCCCAGGAGGCCGCCACTTCCGAACCTGCGGCCGCGCCCGGCGCAGCGACAGAGGCTCGCCCTGCGCCCGCGGCCACACCCG
The DNA here is from genome assembly GCA_035304425.1 of Advenella sp. GTDB lineage: Bacteria > Pseudomonadota > Gammaproteobacteria > Burkholderiales > Burkholderiaceae_B > Advenella. Next base: position 318 of record DATGQC010000296.1, on the reverse strand, counting down.
CCACGCCTGAAACCGGCTCGGCTGGCAATCAACCGCCAGCCCAATCAGCGCCTGCCGGACAGGCGGCGCCCGATACGCCGGCGCCAGGCGATAAAACAGCCACTGAGCCGGCAAGTCCCGCAGCGCCCGCCAAATAACCTGTCATTCCCTGTATTCTTATTATCTTAAGCGGCTCATTTCCCTTTTTGATTCTGCACTTTTCGACTCTGCATTATGACAACATCAGATTTTCAGCCTATATATCAATGCCCGGCCATTGCGGGGCCGGTGAAGCCTGCGGCACAATTACGCTGGCTGTTGGTTGATGAGCAGTCTCAG
>DATGQC010000295.1:0-4686 GCA_035304425.1 Advenella sp. | reverse complement strand
TGAGGACAGAGGCGGTGGGTTTTCTGCCAAGGTATTGCAGACGGCCTTTGAACCCTATGTCACGACCAAGGCGCATGGTACGGGGCTGGGTTTGCCGATTGTGCGTAAGATAATCGAGGAGCATGGCGGCCGAATTGATATTGCCAATCGCAAGGACGGTGGAGCCCGTGTCTCAATATTACTCACGCGGCTTACTCCGAAAAAAGGCAATTAGCGCATTCCCGTGGTTATAATTGAACCCGGAACTTTGATCAGTACCAAAATGCAGTCAGAAAGTAATAGGTGACAAGATATGGCCAGAATTCTGGTGGTTGACGATGAAATTGGTATACGCGAACTTCTGTCGGAAATTTTATACGACGAAGGTCACACCGTAGAGCTTGCAGAGAACGCTTCGCAGGCACGTGCCGCTCGCCTGCGCTACCGGCCCGATCTGGTGCTTCTTGATATCTGGATGCCCGATACCGATGGCGTCAGCCTGCTCAAGGAATGGGGCTCGCAAGGATTGCTGGATATGCCAGTCATCATGATGAGCGGACACGCGACAGTAGATACAGCGGTTGAAGCCACTCGCATTGGCGCCATGGATTTTCTTGAAAAACCCATCACGCTGCAAAAATTGCTCAAGACCGTGCAGGCCGGCCTGATGCGACCGCATGCCAAACAGGTCATGGCAGCGGCCACCAATGGCGCCAATCGCGCGCCGGTCGCAGCGCCTGCCGCCCGACCGGGAACGGTGGCGGCGCCTGCTGCTGCAACGGTCCAGGGCACGCCGGTTGCGGCCGAGCCGGAAGCGCCGGTGCAGGGCTCGCAACTGGGCAGCATTTCGCTAGACCAGCCCTTGCGCGATGCCCGTGACGAATTCGAGCGCGTCTATTTTGAATATCACCTGGGTCGCGAAAATCACAGCATGACCCGGGTATCTGAAAAAACCGGCCTGGAACGCACGCATTTGTATCGCAAGCTGCGTCAACTGGGCATAGATTCCTCACGCAAACGTAATTCATGAAGATCCTGATCCTTGGCGCGGGACGCGTTGGCGCGAGCGTTGCCGAGAATCTAGTTTCCGAACAAAACGATATCACGATCGTCGATACCGATGGCGAGCGCCTGCGCTACCTGCAGGACCGTATCGACCTTCGCGGCGTGCAGGGCGATGCCTCCATGCCCGATGTGCTGCGTTCGGCCGGCGCCGACGATACCGACCTGCTGGTCGCCTGTGCGGCGACCGATCCGGTCAATCTGGTGGCCTGCCGGATTGCCAAGGACGTCTTCAATATTCCGCGTCGCATTTCCCGTGTCCGCAGCTACGATTTTTCCAGCAATCCGGAGCTGATCAAGGACAGCTTCGGGGTTGATTCTGTGATCAGTCCTGAAAACAGCGTCACGACCTATCTGCACAGCCTGATTGAATTTCCGGAAGCCCTGCAGGTCGTGGAGTTCGGCGCAGGCCGCCTGAGCCTGCTGATCATCCGCATCGGCCGGGTCAGTCCGCTGATCAATGTACGCGTCAATCAGACCGGCCACAATTTGCCGAACATCAATGCCCGCGTGCTGGAAATTTTCCGCAATGGCGCATCGGTTGCGCTGGATCATCAGTCTGCCATTCAACAGGGTGACGAACTGGTGGTCGCTGTCGATACCCGGGAAGGCAAGGACGCGGTAGCCAAGCTGCAGTACGCTTCGCGCAAGGTGCGTACGGTCATGATCGCCGGCGGCGGCAATATCGGCTACAGGCTGGCCCGCAAGCTGTCCGAAGGCAGCTATAACGTGCGTATCCTGGAAAGCAACCGGGAGCGTTGTGAAACCCTGGCAACCCTGCTGCCCAGTAAAGTGCTGGTCCTGCACGGCGATGCGACCGACGAGGCCCTGCTGGATAACGAAAATATCGAAGAGATGGACACGTTTCTGGCGGTCACCAATGATGATGAAGACAATATCATGTCGTCTCTGCTGGCCAAGCGGCTGGGCGCGCGCAAGGTTGTGGCCCTGATCAATCGCAAGGCTTATGGTGAGTTGATGGAAGGCAGCCTGATTGATATTGCGGTCTCGCCGTCCCAGGCGACCATCGGCGCCTTGCTGCGCGATGTGCGGCAGGGCGCTGTGGTCACCGGTCATCGACTGCGCTGGGGCAATGCCGAAGCCATTGAATTTGAAGTCAATGGCGACAATAAGAGTTCCCAGGTCGTGGGCAAGTCCATTGCCGAGCTGAAACTGCCGAGAACCGCCATTGTGGCGGCTATTTTGCGCGCAGACGAAGTCATTCTGCCTGAACCGGCTACCGTGATTCAGCCGGGCGATCACGTGGTGGTTTTTGCCGGCAACCGACACGATATGCGGCGGGTTGAAAAACTCTTCCAGGTCTCCGTGTTTTTCTTCTAGGCAGCCTCCATGCGCAATATTCTGAATGTCCTGCATGCGCTCAGCCTGACAATGCTTGGCTTCTCTACCATCCTGCTGTTTCCGCTGGGTGTTTCGCTTTATTTTGAAGATGGCGCGCACAATGCCTTTTTGATCAGCCTGGGTATTTCCGTGGGGATTTCGGCCGTACTGTGGAAGCTCACCAGTCGTTCGAAGGACGAAATCAACGCACGCAACGGGTTGTTGCTGGTGTCGCTGGTCTGGCTGGTGTTTCCGCTGATTGCATCGCTGCCATTTGTGATTGACGCCAGCATAGAAGGATTTTCACTCAGTTTTACCCATGCCTATTACGAAGCCATGTCGGGAATTACGACCACCGGCGCATCGGTGTTGAATAATATCTCGGCGCTGCCGCCCTCAGTCAATATCTGGCGCGTAACCCTTATCTGGGTAGGCGGGATGGGGATTCTGGTCATGGCCGTTGCAATCATGCCGCTGCTGGGCGTGGGCGGATATCAGATCATGCGTGGGGAAATTCCCGGCCCCATGAAAGAAGAAAAACTCACGCCCCGCATCGCCGGGACAGCCAAGGCGCTATATGCCATTTATATTTCAATATCGACCCTGTGCGTCATCAGCTATCGGCTGGCCGGCCTGTCCTGGTTTGACGCATGGTGTCATGCGGCATCCACCATGGCTTTGGGTGGCTTCTCGATCTATGATGAAGGTTTCCTGCATTATGATTCGGCCATGGTTGATGTCGTTGCGTGTGTATTCATGGTTCTGGCCGGCATCAGCTTTGCCACGCATTACAACGTGTTGAGATATCGCAATCTGCGCTATTACATTACCTGCCCGCAAACAAAAGTGTTTGTCGGCATCATGGTGCTTGGCGGGCTGGCCGTCAGCGCCTGGCTGTATTTTGATGGCGTGTATCCAAGCATGACCCAGGCCCTGCGTTTCGGCATGTTCAACACCATATCGCTGGCGACGACCACCGGGTTTGCCAATACCGATTATTTGCACTGGCCGGTGCTGCTGCCTGTGCTGATGCTTTTGCTGGGCAGTTTTTCCTCGTCTGCCGGCTCCACCGGCGGCGGCATCAAGCTGATCCGGGTCATTGTCATTCTCAAGCAAATCGGCGCGGAGCTGCGCAAAGTGCTGCACCCGCATGCCGTTTGTCCTGTGAAGTTGCACCGGCGCATCGTGCCCCCGGCAATTATTTCTTCCATCATGGCGTTCGTGCTGGTGTTTGTGATCATGAACGTGGTGCTTACCGGCGTGATGGTGATGTCAGGTCTGGATTTCACGACGGCGTCATCGGCAGTCTTTGCCAGTCTGTCCAATATCGGCCCGGGCCTGGGCACCGTCGGCCCCATGAGTAACTACTCCGGCCTGAGTAATTTTCAGATCTGGGTGTGCACCTTCGCCATGCTGATCGGCAGGCTGGAGTTTTTTACTGTTCTGGTGCTCTTTACTCCCGGATTCTGGAAAAAATAGGGCATCTGTCATGCCTGCCACCTATCCCTTTGCTGACGTCGCCTATGCTGCATATCGCCCTGTTCGAGCCCAAAATCGCGCCCAATACCGGCAATATTATCCGTCTGATAGCCAATAATGGCTGTTGGCTGCATTTAATTGAGCCCATGGGATTTCGCATTGATGATGCAAAGATGCGTCGTGCCGGACTGGATTATCACGATCTGGCCAAGGTGACGATCCACCCGGACTATGCCGCCTTTGTGGCCAGCGTATCGGGCCAGCGGATTTTTGCCATCACCACCAAAGGTACGCGCGCCTATACCGATGTCGCGTTTCAGGATGGGGATGTGCTGCTTTTTGGCGCGGAAACCACCGGGCTTGCGCCCGAAGTCATGGCCACGTTTGCCGACAGTGAACGTCTGAGGATTCCCATGCTGCCCAATAACCGGAGCCTGAATCTGTCCAATGCCGTAGCCATTGTCAGTTACGAAGCATGGCGGCAGTTGGGGTTTGTGTCGGGCAGCTAGCGCTGTTGCTATGTGAGTGCCGGCCGGACAATAGCAGATTGGCGGCGTTCAATCGAATCCCGATAGATTATTCCGCACATTCACCGTGTCGGCATCGTCCCGGGCGATGTGGGGGCGCTAAGGCGCGGCAGGCCAGTTGCAGCCCACAGCGCGTTAGCATTTGGCATCATGCAGGTTGCAGATAACGCCAGATCAGACGTGCCGCGGTTTTTGCTGTCAAGCTATCGCGGTCATACTCAGGGTTGATCTCGGCGATATCCAGCAGTCGCAGCTTGCCCGATTCCTGGGCCATGCCCAGAATCGCGTCGATGACCGA
>DATGQC010000294.1:0-2183 GCA_035304425.1 Advenella sp. | reverse complement strand
ATCAGGCAGGCGGGCAGGGCAAGGCCGGTAACGGTAATCTGCCGACATACGATGATCCGGAGGCGGGCGGCGCGGGCACAGCCGGTGCGGGCGCAGCCGGCGCCGCTGCTGATCCCAATCTGCCGGTGTACGATGATCCTGAAGCCGCGCCGGCGGGGGCTGCCCACAATGCAACCCAGTCGGCCCCACCGCCGCCAGCCGCCAGTCGGCCAGCGCCTGCAGGAGCGCCCGCAAGCGGCGCGGCCAGCGCCGATCCATCGGTCCCTGTCTATACGGATCCGGAAGGCAAGTAATAGCGCGCATGAATACAACAGCCTGAAATGGGATTGTCGTCCCATTCCTTTCAGGCTGTTTCATTCGGCGGGTTCTTTTACTCTTGCTGACATTTCCCATGTATCCTCGGAAATACAATGAGTCAATAGGGCAGGTACCGGCCAGTCCGGACTGTCACGTCACAGATCAGAAAGGAGATCACGTATGAAATTCGCAGGTATTCTCAGGACCACCCAGGCCGTCATGATCGCCGGGTTCCTTTCGGCAGGCGCCATGCAGGCCGCTGTGGCAGCTCAGGATCCGAATCAATTCGTCGAGCAGATCGCCAACAACACCCTGCAGGCCGTCAACCAGAATGAGGCCGCAAAAAGCGGCGATGTGAGTGCGATCAACGGTATTGTCACGCAGTACCTGATGCCGCACATCAATATGGAAAAAACCACTCGTCTGGCGGTGGGGCAGCCGTGGCGCCAGGCGACTGCGCAACAGCGTTCGGCGCTGGTTAACGGATTCAAGCAGACATTGCTGCGCACTTATAGCGGCGCCTTTCGCAATGTGACGCCCAGCACCACCATTACCATGCAGCCGTTTCGCGGTGACGCCAATGCCAGCGATGTGGTCGTGCGCTCCATCATTACAGCCGGCCAGGGGCCCGTGTCCGTGGACTATCGCCTGGAAAAGGCCGGCAATGGCTGGAAAATCTATGATCTGAACGTGGAAAACATCTGGCTTATCCAGAATTACCGCAATCAGTTCGCCGGCCAGATCTCGCAGGGCGGTATTGATGGTCTGATCAAGGCACTCAATCGCTGATTCCAGGGGCGTTTGGGCTATAATGAAATGCTTGCTTCATTGGTGAGGCAAGCATTTTTTTATATCCATGTCCGCCGTTCAAGTACAACATCTTTCCAAAATCTATAACAGTGTCCGCAACGCAGGTTGGCGGCGTTTTCTGCCGACCGGGGCGGATTCTGCACGCGCGCCGTTTCGCGCGCTGGATAATGTCAGCTTCTCCGTGCAAGAGGGCGAGTTCTTCGGGCTGCTGGGTCCTAATGGGGCCGGCAAAACCACGCTGATCTCCCTGCTGGCCGGCCTGTCGCACCCAAGCGCCGGCGCTGCCAGTATCTGCGGTTTTGACGTTGCGGCGCAGTACAAACAGGCCCGCCGTTCGCTGGGTGTGGTGCCGCAAGAGCTGGTGTATGATCCGTTTTTCACTGTGCGGGAAACCCTGCGTTTGCAGTCGGGGTATTTCGGTATTCACCGTAACGACGACTGGATCGATGAAATCTTGCATAATCTGGGGCTGACCGACAAGGCCGAGGCCAATATGCGCGCGCTGTCCGGCGGCATGAAGCGGCGGGTGCTGGTCGCCCAGGCGCTGGTGCATCGCCCGCCTGTGATTATTCTGGATGAGCCTACCGCCGGTGTTGACGTTGATCTGCGCCGCAGTCTGTGGGACTTTATTGTGCGCCTGAACAAAAGCGGCCACACCATCATGCTTACCACGCACTATCTGGAAGAGGCCGAGGCTCTGTGTAACCGCATTGCGCTTCTGAAGCGCGGGCAAATCGTTGCCCTGGACACCACGCAGGCGCTGATGGCGCGCGTGGGCGGCCGGGACCTCGAAGAAGCGTTTGTGCATATCATGCATAATGGTCTGCAGGAGGGCATTGCATCGTGAATCCCCTGCAGAAAGACATCAAGTTCGGTTCGGGTTTTCCAACCCTGCTTTACAAGGAATTGCTGCGCTTCTGGAAAGTGGCGTTCCAGACGGTTGCCGCGCCGGTCATGACCGCATTGCTGTATCTGCTGGTCTTTGCTCACGTGCTTGAAGACCGGGTGCGAATGTACGATTCGGTCCCCTATACGGCCTTCCTGATTCCCGGGCTCATGATGATGAGCATGCTGCA
>DATGQC010000293.1:0-3099 GCA_035304425.1 Advenella sp. | reverse complement strand
GCGAAAAGTACCAAGGCCAAAAGCAGGTATGTTCATTCGAATATCTCTTGTAAAAGTCGCTGCGAATGACCCCGATAATGTTTGAAATACGAAGGCGTTTTGCTGCCCCGTGTCGTTCGTGTTCATTGTAGCGACAGCAATGCGCCTGCTCTCATGCCCACAGCAGCATTCACGAAAGACAGCTTCAAAGCCCTGATCCGAAAGAAAAACGGCCAGCTTGACCAGTGATTGTTGCGCGAAAATCAGTCATCGTCAACATTCTTATTCTTTCAGGCAGCGGCCAAAGCGGGATACAGGCCAACCCTACATATGTTGGATGTGCGCGGCCGACTGTGTCAGTGCGCCTGCTGCCGCCTGATGCGCTGCATCTATGCCGGCAAATGGCGTATTCAGCGCAGCACAAGAGCACAGCAGAAGACGATTGCGTGTATTAAGCAAGGCTGCCGCGCCCCAAACCTGAACGACGCGGCAGGATCGCCTCGCAACGGCGTTACACCACCGTGAGCGTCACATCAACATTGCCGCGTGTCGCGTTTGAGTAGGGGCACACGACGTGGGCTTTTTCAACCAGATCTTGCGCGACACTGCGTTCCAGCCCGGGCACGGCAATTTTCAATTCCACCTCAATGCCAAATCCCTGGGCAATCGGGCCGATCCCCACGCTGCCGTCTATGCGCGTATCGTCCGGCAATGTAACTTTTTCTCGTGAGGCGACCAGCTTGAGAGCGCCCAGAAAGCAGGCCGAGTAGCCGGCCGCAAAAAGCTGTTCGGGATTGGTGCCGGCGCCTCCGCCGCCGCCCAGTTCTTTCGGCGTGGTCAGCTTCACATCCAACACCTGGTCCGAGGACACGGCACGTCCATCGCGTCCACCGGTTGCTGTTGCGTGGGCAACATAAAGTACTTTTTCAACCGCCATATCTGACTCCTGTTTAGGTCACTGCGTGAAAGGAACAAGCCTTAATGTTATACCACTCCCGGTTGATTCGTTGGGGTGATGACCCTGCGCTCGTGCCGGAAAATGCGTGGACAACCGCTGCTTTTGAACCGCGAAAGCGCAGGCCCCGTGGTATGCGGCAGAGTGGATTGCGCGCGGAAAATGCGCGCAACTGTCGGTTCGATTATCGAGACGCCGTGGGTGCAGGCCCGGTGGTGGAAACAGGTTGCCAGCCGCCGCCCAGTGTCTTGAACAGGGCCAGACGGTTCAATTGCTCCAGCAGCCGGAGCGTGATCATGTCCTGCTGCGCTGCATAGTATGCTCGCTGGGCATCCAGCACTTCCAGGAAACCTGAGCCGCCGCCGCGTGTGAACAGCGCATTGGATAGCTGGAAACTGCGATAAGTGGATGCGACCAGCGATTGCTGGGATTGCAACCGCGCTGCGATGGTCGCGCGTACGGCCAAGGCATCGGCGACCTCGCGGAAGGCTGTCTGGATTGCTTTCTCGTAGGTGGCAAGCAGTATGTCCTTTTGTGCTGTTGTCAGATCCAGGTTAGCCCGGTTGGCGCCGCCATCAAAGATAGGCAAACGCAGCGAAGGGGCGATGCTCCAGGCGAGCGTGCCGCCATTAAATAGCCCGGAGAGGCTGCTGCTGGCCGTGCCGGCAGATCCGAGCAGGGCAATACTGGGGAAAAAGGCCGCTCTGGCGGCACCTATGTCCGCATGGGCAGCGATCAGATCATATTCTGCGGCCAGGATATCAGGTCGCTGTTGCAGGACACTGGAAGGCAGACCGGCTGGCGGCATCACCAGGCGGGTGGCCGTGCGCGCCTGCAATGCAAAATCTGCCGCAGGCAAAAGAGAGGCGGGAACCGGTGCGCCCGTAAGCAGGGTGAGGGCGTTTGACTCCTGAGCCTGCTGGGTTTCATATTCCGCAACCTTGACACGGGCGGCGTCAACGGTGGTTTGCGACTGCGCCAGCGTCAACCCGGATTCAGCGCCCAATGCGTGGCTGCGACGGATCAGATCATGCGATTTTTGCTGGTTCGCCAATGTCTGACGGGCCAGCGCTAGCTGCTGGCCTGTTGCTTCAAGTTGCAGCCAGGCAGCGGCTATTTCGCTGACCAGGCTGATCTGGGCGCTACGTCGCGCCTCCTGCGCTGCCAGGTAACGCTGCAGCGCCGCTGTCTTCAGGTTGCGAATTTTCCCGAAAAAATCAATTTCATAGCTGGTCAGCCCCAGGTCAACCGTGTAACGGGATGACAAAGTCGTCTCGCCGGAATTGGCGATACCGGCCGGCGTGCGGCTGCGGCTGGCTTGCGCATCCACGCCGATTGCCGGCAGTCCGTCAGCGCGGGCAATGCCGTACTGCGCACGGGCTCGTTCAATATTCAGGGTTGCAATGCGCAAATCCCGGTTATGTTGCAAGCCCAGACGAACAACGTCACGCAGACGTGCATCGGTAAAAAACGTCAGCCAGTCCAGATCGTTTGTTCCGGCCTGAGCAGAACTGGCATCGGCTGCCGGATTCTGCGGCCAGGCACCGGCAACCGGGGCGGCCGGTTGCCGGTAATCAGGCGCGAGATTGACGCAGGCCGTCAATCCCGACATCAATAGGGCAAGGGCAAACGAGTTGCGCAGGGAGCGCGTGAATGTTGTCATGTTGTCGTGCCTGAAGGTCGGTCCGGAGCGTGCGCGCCAGGATGATCGTCATGCGAATGCCGTTTGCGCCTGAAGCTGCGGACAAGCACAAAGAACAGCGGCACAAAAAAGAGGCTCAGCGCAGTACCAACGATCATCCCGCCCAGCACGGCTGTACCGATTGCGTGACGGCCACCGGCGCCAGCGCCGGTGCCAATGGCCAGTGGCAATACCCCGAAGCCAAAGGCCAGCGAAGTCATCAGAATGGGACGCAGGCGTTGGCGCACCGCGGTCAAGGTGGCTTCAAGAACCGTGTGTCCGCGTTCCTGTAATTGCTTGGCAAACTCGACAATCAGGATGGCGTTCTTGGAAGTCAACCCCACAGTGGTCAGCAGGCCCACCTGGAAAAAAACATCATTATGCAACTCACGCAAGGCCGTAAACAGCAGCGCGCCGACAATCCCCAGGGGGACCACCAGAATGATGGCGAACGGCACTGACCAGCTTTCATACAGTGCGGCCA
>DATGQC010000292.1:0-2459 GCA_035304425.1 Advenella sp. | reverse complement strand
CCAATATGCTGGATCTATTGATCAACCAGATGCCGGACTGGGAACTCGCATCGTCGATTTCCGTTGTTCTTTTGGCGCTCACATTGGTCCTGTTCGCTTTCTATCTAAAATTCACCAAGGAAGAACGGCATACATGACTACCCAAAAACGATCCGTGTCGCCACCCGGAGAACGCTGTCAAGCAAACATTTACATCATAAGATTCAACCGCCTGCTGCTTGCAGGCACCGCCATCGGCGTCCTGCTCTTTTTGCTGCTGCCTGTCTTTATCGTCATACCGATGTCCTTCAGCGAATCCAGTTCCCTGCAGTTTCCGCCACAAGGCTTGTCGCTGCGCTGGTACGCTCAGGTTTTTGCTGACCCGGGCTGGCTGGCCGCCATAAAAACCTCGTCGATATTGGCCGTCCTGTCCAGCACACTGGCGCTCATGCTCGGCAGCCTTGGCGCTTACGGATTGACGCGCGGCACGTTCAAAGGCCGCGATCTGCTGCAAAGCAACTTCATCGCCCCGCTTATTATCCCCTCTGTCATTCTGGCGGTGGCGCTTTATATGGCGTTGTCTGCGGCCGGACTGCTCGGCAGCTTCTTTGGCCTGCTGCTCGCTCATACGCTGCTGGGCGTTCCCTATGTCGTGCTGATTATGTCAGTTGCGATTCGTTCTTTCGATGAACGCATTGAACAGGTGGCCTTTACCCTGGGCGCATCCTGGACTGCCATGTTCACCCGGATCCTGTTGCCCAATCTCATGCCCAGTGCAGCCGCGGCCTGGATTTTCGCGTTCGTTACCAGTTTTGACGAAGTCGTCATTACCAACTTCGTCGCCGGCACACACGAAACCATTCCAAAACGCATGTTCAACGAGCTTATCCTGCAAGTGAATCCGGGTATCACCGCCATCGCGACCGTGTTGATTTGCGTCAGCTTGGTTTTAATGGCCGTTGCTGCCCGGCTCAATCATCGGCCAGCCATCAACAGCAACCATTGATCAGTCCCGTTAACGTCATCTATCGAGCGCATTCACATGAACGTACCTGTTATGCTGCAACCCCAGCCTTCGCAAGGCGGTCCGGTCCAAGTGTTCTACCAGAAACCCGGCGCGCCACGGCGTCCGGTCATTGCGCGCGGAGAAGGCATCTATTTATGGGACACCGAGGGCAAACGCTATATCGACGGCTCCTCTGGCCCGATCGCCGTCAATCTGGGGCATGGCAACGCTCGTATCGCAGACGCAGCCCGGCAACAAATGCAACAGGTTTCGTACGCCAGTCGATTCTTCTTCGAAAATGAACCGAATAGATTACTGGCCGACCTGGTAACCGCACATGCAGGGGCCGGCCTGGAACGCGCCTTCTTTGTCTCTGGCGGCTCCGAGGCCACGGAAACAGCAATCAAGCTGGCGCGTCAGTATGCCGTGCTCAGCGGCCAGGCCAGTCGCTGGAAAGTCATCTCGCGCAACCCCAGCTACCACGGAGCGACCTTAGGCGCCGTATCGATCAGCGGCGATTTCGTATCCGAGCGCATGTACGGGCCCATGACGCAACCCATGCCCAAAGTGGCCGCGCCGTTCACTTACCGCGTTCCCAAGGAACATACAACAGAGAGCTATGGGTTGGCCTGCGCCGAGGCGCTGGAACAAACCATCCTGCAGGAAGGCGAAACCACCGTGCTAGCCTTCATTCTTGAGCCGGTCGGCGGCCTGGCCACCGGCGCACTGGTCGCTCATGACACCTATTATCGGCGCGTGCGGGAAATCTGCTCTGCATATGGCGTACTACTCATCCACGATGAGGTCATGTGCGGCGTCGGACGCGCCGGGAAGTTTCTCGCCTCGCACCATTGGCCTGATGCCTCTCCGGATATTGTCACGCTGGCAAAAGGATTGGCCTCCGGATACACTCCGCTTGGGGCGGTTCTGGCTTCCGGCCGCATGGTCGATGTCATCGCTGAATCTGGCGGGTTCATGCATGGCTACACCTATTCATCCAATCCGCTGTCTTGCGCTATTGGCCTGGCCGCGGTATCCGAAACACTGGAACTGGGCCTTGCGGAAAATGCAGAAAAGATGGGACAAAGACTGGCGAGCCGACTGCGTGAAATCCAGCGGCGCCGACGCGTGCTTGGCGACGTGCGCGGCCGCGGCCTGTTGATGGCCATTGAGATCGTCAAAAACCAGGAGACGCGCGAAACCTTTGCCGCCAGCGAACAAGCCATTGCCCGGATTGTTGCGCTTGCCATGGAGCGCGGCCTGCTTCTGTACTCGCGCCGCACAGCCGACGGACAGTTTGGTGAATGGTTGATGGTTGCCCCGCCCCTTACCGTAACGGCGGCTGAAATCGATGTTATCGCCCAGCTTATCGACGACTCGCTAAGAACATTCGAAGCCGGGCAACGATACTAGTTAAGCCTGACATTGCCCCTGAGCATCGTTAATGCCTGGATAAAGCATACCTAAAAGTCCA
>DATGQC010000291.1:0-3976 GCA_035304425.1 Advenella sp. | reverse complement strand
ATTGGCCCGGAAAATGGCTGCGCTTTGCGATGTGTATGTCAATGATGCATTCGGCACGGCCCATCGCGCCGAAGCCACGACGCATGGGATTGCCAAGTTCGCTCCCATTGCCTGCGCCGGCCCTCTGCTGGAAGCTGAATTGGAGGCCTTGGGTAAAGCGTTGCAGAATCCCAAACGGCCCCTGGTGGCAATTGTTGGTGGCTCCAAAGTCTCAACCAAACTGTCGATCCTGCAGTCGCTGGCCGACAAGGTTGATCAGCTGATTGTGGGCGGAGGCATTGCCAATACGTTCATGCTTGCCAGCGGCAAGAAAATCGGAAAATCACTGGCTGAACCCGATCAGATCGACCAGGCCAACGTTGTGATCGATATGATGGCCAAACGTGGCGCAAGCGTGCCTATTCCCACAGACGTTGTATGCGGCAAAGAGTTTTCAGCCCAGGCCAAGGGTGAGACCAAATCGGCAGATGCGGTTGCCGAGGACGATATGATTTTCGATATTGGCCAGAATACAGCGGATGAACTGGCCGGTATTCTGAAAAAAGCAGGGACGATTGTCTGGAATGGTCCGGTAGGCGTGTTTGAGTTTGATGCCTTTGCCAATGGCACCCGCAAGGTGGCCGAAGCCATTGCCGCGTCTGAAGGCTTCTCCATTGCCGGGGGCGGCGATACGCTTGCAGCCATTTCCAAGTTTGGCATCACCGACCAGGTAGGCTATATTTCTACCGGCGGCGGCGCCTTCCTGGAATTTCTGGAAGGCAAGGTGTTGCCTGCGGTAGAGATTCTCGAGCAACGCAGCCAATCATAATCATAAACCGCGACCAGGCGTCACGTGATGCTGATGCCGCTGCTTGACGACAGCATCGCAAGAGACCGCAATAATAGTTAAACACAAAACAGTTAATAGCCGGCGACGCAGTCGCTGGCTGTTTTGTGGACAGGCGATGCGGCACTGGTGCGGCATGGATCAGCGGTGGCTGCACAAGCTTGGCCCATGGGCTCATAACACCTCGCGATCCTGTCCGGATGAGTGTGTGCTTTTTGCGTCAGCCTCGTTCAACCCGGGCGGGTCTGAGCGATCAACCATCCCTTCTTGTAATGGCAATGGCCGCTACGCTCTCGCATGCGATCTTGCATCGGACATTGCATCGGGCTTCTGCGACTTTCCTGCCCGGCATCGCCAGTAACATCAACTCAATAACCGGCAATAGTTGCGCTCCGGATCCGTTTCTCTTTTTCCGATTGTATGCGTCCAGACCCCGGGTCTGCCTGCTCTGGCAGATAGCTGAACCGGACCGAGTTCTGTTATGATTTCAGGCAGCCACCGGTTCAGCGTGTGGCCCTGATTATTTTTGGGAAGGCGATAACTATGAAACGCATCTTTGTTGCCGGAACCGCACTGGTTCTGTCCGGAATCATCGGCACCGCAGGCGCCGCCAATATCGCTTCGGTCTCGCCCACGGGCACCCAAACCAAGGTTTCCTCCATTGATATTGTGTTCAGCGCCAACGTCGTCCCGCTGGGGCGAAACGATTTGCCGCCTCCGGTCTCGGTCAGTTGCAAGGGAAATCCGATAGCAGGGCATGGCAAATGGTCTGATGGCGCGCATTGGTCTTATGAGTTTGAAGAAACGCTGCCTGCGGGCGTGCAATGCACGATTATCCCGGATACCGCTTTTCGCGATACCAACGGCAAACCGGTGCAAGGTAAAACACAATATCAGTTTGACACCGGCAGGCTGGCTGTGGAATCTGCCGGTCCGTCGGGCGAAATCGCTGAAGATCAGGCGTTCACTGTCAGGTTTAATCTGCCTGTGCAGGAAAGCAGTTTGCAGGCGCATGCAAGTTGCGTGGTGCAAGGTCTGGGCGAACAAATTCCCGTTAAAGTACTGTCCGGGCAGGAAAAGCAGACCATCATCAGCGAGGCCCGGTCCTATCTGGCAGACGAGGCCGAGAACATCGCCTTTGTGCAGTGCGCGCGTCGGTTGCCGGCTGCCGCCAAAGGCCGGCTGCTTATCGGGCAGGAGGTGACCAGCGCGGGCGGCGTGACCATGAGCAAACCCTATGATTTCGAATTCGAGGTGCGCAAGGACTTTGCCGCCGGCTTTTCGTGCTCGCGCGAAAACCAGAATGCCGATTGTTCGCCGGCCAGGCCGGTGTATCTGACGCTCAGTGAATCGGTCACCAGGGCGGACGCACAGGGCATTGCGCTTGTTGGCGCGAATGGCAAACCGTATCCCCCGGATATTGACGAGAACGACAGCACGGTAAGCAGTGTGGAATTCCCAGGCCCTTTTGCCGAACATGAGACGCTGACACTCGCTGTTCCAGCAGGTCTGAAAGACGAGTCGGGGCGCTCGCTGAGCAATGCCGGCCAGTTTCCCATGAAGATTCGCATGGCGTCCTACTCCCCCATGCTCAAGTTTGCCTCCTCCACCTTCGGCATTATCGAGCGCAAGGCAGATGCTGCTGACGGCAAGGCGCCGTGGCATGTACCGCTGACCGTTCGCTATATAGAGAACCAGGTGGCCATCAAAGATCAGACCCTGTCACCGGGCACCATCAGCGATTATGTTCCGCAGGAGGATGCCGACGTGCTCAAGGCCTATGCCCGTGTGCGACGCCTGGACGAAACGTCGCTGACGGCAAACAATATCCGCGCCGTGATGAACGATCAGCCCGACAGCCATACCGAAAACAAGCCGGTCTACATAGACACGCGATCGGTTTCCATGCTGGCAGAAAACCCGGCGGCAACAACCATCACGTTGCCTGGCGCGAAAGCGGCGGGCAAGCGCAGCGATTTTGAAGTACTGGGCGTGCCGTTGCAGCAGCCGGGCTTTCATGTGCTGGAAGCCAAGTCCGCCAGCCTTGGGCAGGCATTGCTTGCCAATAAGCATCCCATGTATGTGCGCAGCTCGGTGCTGGTAACCAATATGGCCGTGCATGTCAAAAAAGGACGGGACGACTTGCTGGTGTGGGTGACAACGCTGGACGACGCCAAACCGGTCGCGCATGCCCAGGTCAATGTCCTGGACTGCGCCGGTAAAACGCTGCTGACCGGCCAGACGGGCAGCGACGGCATCTGGCATTACCGCAAGGCGGTCAAGGGCGAAGATTATTGCAACAACACGCAATTGTCCGGCCTTTTTGTTTCTGCGCGCATCGGTCCCGATCACCCGCAGGCGGCTG
The DNA here is from genome assembly GCA_035304425.1 of Advenella sp. GTDB lineage: Bacteria > Pseudomonadota > Gammaproteobacteria > Burkholderiales > Burkholderiaceae_B > Advenella. The sequence continues at coordinate 785 of DATGQC010000291.1, read as the reverse complement.
GCATCGGCGACTATTCTTTTGCATTGACCTCATGGGACAATGGCATTGAGTCCTGGCGCTTCAATGTGCCCACCGACAGTTCCCCCCAGCCCACTGTGCGGGCCCACACCATCCTGGACCGCAGCCTGTTCCGTGCCGGCGAGACGGCATCCATGAAGCATCTGCTGCGCACGCTGACACGAGACGGTTTTGCGCTACCCGGAGTCAACACATTACCGGCAGAGATGAGCATTGAACTGGTGGGCGGGGAAGACAACTATAAATTCCCCCTCAAATGGCAACAAACGGCAGGTGGTGGCCTGTTCAGCGCATCGGACTGGAAAATTCCGGAAGATATCAAGCGCGGACAATACCGGATCGTGCTCGACCCGGATGGTCAGTCGTACGAAACCGGCCAATTCCGTGTCGAAGACTTCAAGCTGCCTTTATTGGCAGGACAGATTGCAATCACCGATGCGGCGGGCGACAAAGGGCCGCTGGTCGCACCCAAAGCACTGCGGCTGGATATGCAAATGCGCTATTTATCTGGCGGTGCCGCCGGACGCCTGCCTGTAGACATTTCTGCATTGTCGCGCGATCGCAGCATATCCTTTCGCGACTATGACGATTACGCTTTCGATCCGCCGCAACAGATTGCGGCCGACGCCGATAGCGAGCAAGAAGAGAACGCAGACGATAGCGACACCAGTCGCATTATCGTGAACAAGCAAAAGATGACGCTGGATGCCCAGGGACACGGCACCCTGGCGCTGGACGCTTTGCCGGCGTCCGACAGAGCGCGTAAC
>DATGQC010000290.1:0-7202 GCA_035304425.1 Advenella sp. | reverse complement strand
AAAGCCGGCTTCGTCAAATAGCCGCGCCAACGCCATCGTCGACAGCGGCGTGATTTCCGACGGTTTAAGCACAACGGTATTGCCCGCCGCCAGGGCCGGGCCCAGCTTGTTGATTGTCAGCGTCATGGGATAGTTCCATGGCATGATCAGCGCACATACCCCCAACGGCTCGCGAATGGTGTAATTGAGCACATCACTGTCGCCCACCGCTATCGTCTCTCCGCGCACGGCAGGAATCATGCCGGCAAAATACTCCAATGAGGCGGGCATGGCTTTGAGAGAATCCAGCGAATGCGTAATGGGCTTGCCAACGTTCAGAGTTTCGATCCACGCGAGCTTTTCGCGGTCGCGCTCAAATAGCGTCGCCAGACGACGTAACAACCGGCCACGTTCGGCGGGCGTCGTCCTGCGCCAGCCATTGTCATACGCATGATGAGCGGCCTGTACCGCCGCGTCCACATCGGATGCGCTCGCCTGGTGCAGCTGAGCCAGCACACGGCCTGTGGCGGGATTAAGCGTGTCAAAGCATTGCGCTTCCTGGCCGGCTAGCCAGCGCCCGCCGATCAGCAATTGGTATGGTTTTGCATCAATAACATTCATGAATAGATCCTTAATCGACCATTTTCAGGTACAAAGAGGTGATTTCGTCGCGGCTTAAAATACGTGGATTCAGCGGCATCGATGCACTTTCCAGTGCCCGGTCGGCCAGAGCGGCGGCCTGCTTTTCTGTCAGTTGCAAGTCGTTCAAATAAAGGGAAATGCGTCCCTGCCTGGCCAGCCTCTCCACCTGTTCCACCAGAGCCAGAGCATCCTCGCGATCATCGCCCGTGTTCGCCAGATTCAGTTGTCGGGAAACATTGGCGTACGTTATGGCATGCGTCTGAATGGTGTAACGCGACACCACCCGAAAAACGGGCGCCAATACCTCTGCATGCGCCATATGCACGCTTGATTCCAGCGGTGTGCACATGGCATGAACCGCATCTACTTTGCATATGCCGATTGCCACGCCCGCAAGATAGGCTCCCATCTGCATCTGCGTGCGAGCTGACAGATTGTCAGGCGTATCAAGCACCAAGGGCAGGGCTCGCAAGCAGGCGTGCAGGGCCTGCAAGGCGATGGCTTTACCAATCGGATTGCCGTCGGTATTGACAAGTGCACCTAGCGCATGCAGCAGTGCGTCAAATCCGCCTTGCGCAGTCGGACCCAATGGCAGGCCCAGGGTAAGGTCCGGCTGTAACGCGACCAGTGCAGGACGGGTTCGCACAGAACGGTACATATGCTTACACCCGTCATCGCCCTGAATCAGCGCTGCCGAACTACTCTCGCTACCGGTGCCCGCTGTTGTAGGAATGGCCAGCAACAGTGGGGCTTCCGGCGAGATAGGGCCGCTCAGCCATGCCCGACCGCGAGGTGCGGCGAGCTCTTCAGGTTCCAGACCGCTGCGCAGGCATCCGAAAACGACTTTGGCCACATCAATCACACTACCGCCACCCACGGCGATGATACTGGCGCAGCCGGAATGTCGCGCCAGGTGCAACGCGTCTCGTACCTGGGCCAGCGATGGATTGGCCACCACCCCCTCGAACACCTGCCAAGACTGTATTGACCTTGCGGCAAGCGCCGCTTGCACAACAGCGCGACTGGCGCCCCACGCTCCCGGATCGGTAATGACCAGCGGACTGCCCAGCCTGGATCCGGCGGCCTTGATGGCCTGCTGCACCGCCGCCGGCCCCCAATAACAGTTGCCGGGCCACGCCACGGCTCCGTTGCCTTGAACACCTGCAGAACAGGTATTGATGTCTTGCTGCATTTCCATTATAATTTGCACTGCGAATTGTTAATTTGCTAATTGAATTATCATAATGAAAGAGGATATTCATGTCAAGACGCTCCAATCCGAAAGATGAGGCAAGCGCCATGGCCGCAGACGCGCCTGACAGGCAATTTGTCACTGCGCTGGCAAGAGGCCTGGAAATACTGCAATGTTTTGACGCCGAGCAAAGAATGCTGGGCACCACGGACATCGCCCAAATGACCGGCTTAGCGCAGCCCACGGTATGGCGACTATGCTATACCTTGCAAAAAACCGGTTTTCTGGCGAACGTTCCGGGCAAGGACAAGTTGCAATTGGGGACCGCCGCGATCGCCTTGGGCGCTGCGGCATTGGCGGGGCAGGACGCGCTGGAGGTTGTCCGCCCCATGTTGCAAGCAATTGCCGACCGCTATCAGGTGGCCGTTGCCCTGGGCCGGCGCGAGGGCAACAGCATTGTCTATCTGCTGCGCTGCCAGGGTAATTCACCGCTATTGATGAATCTGCGCGTAGGTTCGCGTATCCCGTTGTTCCATAGCGCGATTGGCTGGGCATATCTGGCAAACTGCACTCCCGAGGTGCGCGATCAATTACTGGCAGAAGCGCAAAGTACCGGCAAGCTGACAGACCCCGACGAACTCAAGGCAATGAAACAAGCGCTGGCTCGCTATCCCGAACGTGGATTTGTCTATCACGAACGGCCCAAATACCAGATCAATACCGTAGCCTCGGGAATCAGGCTTCCCGATGGCGAACGACTTGTGGTCAGCTGCGGCGGACCCAATTCGCTGCTGCCCGCCCCGCTCATGCTCGAGGAAGTCGGCCCGCTGATCAGCCAACTGGCCCGTGAGCTGCATCCGGTTCTGCTATTGGGAAAAGATATATGAGCGCCGTCACAAACATTGATAACCTGACAGACATTCATCTTCGTTATGGCAACACCAATATCCCAGACCAATATCCGACTCGGATGACCGCATTGCTTGGCATCCGATGGCCATTACTTCTGGGTGGCATGATGTGGCTGTCCGATGCACGGCTGGTCGCCGCAATGGTCAGAGCCGGTGGCATGGGCTTTATTACCGCGCGTAGTTCAAACTCCAATAAGCAATTCCGGCAGGAGCTACAGACTTGTCGTCATCTGACTGGCGGCCTGCCTTTCGGCGTCAACCTGACGCTATCGCGTCGCATGCAGAACAATGACGTCGTGCTGGAGCGTTTAGGCATTGCCCTTGAAGAAGGCGTGCGCATTTTTGAAACTGCGGGGCTGCCGCCAACAGCGCTATTGCCTCAATTGCGACAAAGCGATTCGATCGTGATTCACAAATGCGCTCATGTACGCCATGCTATAGCCGCGCAGAAACTCGGTGTAGACGCAATAACCCTGGTCGGTATGGAAGAAGGCGGCCACCCCGGCAGCAACCAGTTGCCAACGTTTTTAAACGGCGCATATGCGCTTGAACAACTGGACATCCCCCTGGCGCTGGGCGGAGGCATTGGCCATGGGCGGCAAATTGCAGCCGCACTTGCCCTGGGCGCCGACGCCGTGGTCATGGGCAGTATTTTCACACTGGCGCAGGAAACACCGGCTCACCAGGCCTATAAGCAACGCGTAGCCGCCACCGACCAGCACGGCACCTGCGCCGTGCTTGGATCTCTGGGTGACACATGGCGTGTCATCAACAATAGCAATGCCCGCAAGGTCGCGGCAATGGAACAGGCCGGCGCACGGGCTTACGCGGACTTCGGGGAATTAATCAGTGGCGTACGCACCAAGGCGCTGGCCTACGAACAGGGAGAGCACGAAGAAGGTATGTTATCGATGGGGCCGGCAGTAGGTTTTGCACGCTCGATCGAATCCGTAGACGCTATTGTCACCCGGCTGCAGCAGCAATTGATGAACGCCATCGGCCGGTTTCAATACCTTCGCAATTCTGCCCTGACGTCATGAAAAAGAATGCTGAAATAAGGGCGAACGAAGGCTCTGTCCCGGTCAATGAATTTTCCTGCACGTTTTAAATGGATTGCTTCGCCATGATTTCCGGAACGTTTGCGCTCATTGGCCGATAAACCCACACCCTTACCCGCCGCCCTGCCCGCCTTCTTTCACCGCCTGCGCAATATCGCTTTTGGACAAGATGGCCTCATCAGGATCCATGGCGTTTTGCCGATTCGGCTCAAACCGCAACTTTTCCATGTACGGCGTGTTTTTTTTCCGGCGGTAGTCCAGGAATTCCTTACCATAATAGGCCCTGGCCTGTTCAACATTTTTCTGGCCGGTCACGATATCATGCATTAAATTGAGTGCCAACAGGTTTGCCTGCTCATCGTGACAGCGCGCAGACACCTCTCCCGCCGTTCTCTCAACAATAACGCTGCCATCAAACCGAGCCAGTTCGTCGAATTTTTCTACCGGAACCTGATAGTCAATCACCGATTCAATGCAATCAATATGGGGCGCCGGGAAATTGTGATGATAAAACGCCTTGCTTGCCACGATCCGCTTCCACGGTCCCGGCTCATGCCATACGAACATCGTTTCTGTTGCTTCCTGAGGCTCACCGTACTTATCGATAACCAGTTGGGTCGCTTCTCTTGACTCCTGCGGCCAATGATTTAGCAGTTCACTCGTTCTTGCTTTATTCATACCAGTCTCCTTACACTAAGATTGTCAGACTGAATGCTTCATGGTAGGACGGCGCCGCTGTTCAAGTCAATAGAACCGTAACCAGATCCGCCTATTGCAGATCCGCCTATTGATTTTATATTTCAATTTTGACTGCTTGCGCCATATCCGTTCATTTAAATCTATGTGGGAAATGCACCTTGCTTGCTTCATATACATAACTGCGGCCTGTGGCTAATGCTTGCGGCTCTGGCGCGTGCGTCGTTCCGCATGCGTTTTTTCCAGCATCATCTGCGAGCGCTTGGCCTCTCGCTCGCATTTTTCATGCAACGCTTCCAGTTCTTTATCTGTCATTGTTTCAATGCCCATAAACTGGTCGTGCGCGTCCGAAGAGCGAATGATTTCGTCCAGTTTGGTCTGCAGCGCCGCGCTGTCCCGATTCTGTGTATTCTGGATCAAAAATACCATTAAAAACGTGACGATGGTTGTACCTGTATTGATCACCAACTGCCAGGTCTCTGAAAAGCCAAAGAAAGGCCCGGAAATGGCCCACAGCAGGACTGCAGCCACACACAGAATGAAAGTGACCGGACTGCCGGTTGCGTGTGCAATGGCCGTCGCAAACTTCGCAAATAGATGATCCATAATAGCAACTCCTTTATAGTTAAATTTTATGCATTTCAATTGTGATGGGCTCGCCTTCTATCGGCGCATGCCCTGGCCAGTAACGTTATTCTACCGGCAACTTGCGATCGCACTGCAAACAGGCGTGACAGGAACCGGCAGTCTGTTACGAGACGTGTACTTACTTTACCCCAGAGGACTTATGCGTTAAATTATTTTTAGCTTTCGGGATTTTCGCGACACCAAATTTATCGCAAATGAATTAAAGCACAACACGTTTCCTGACATATCAATGTTTCCCGAAGCGCTTTCTATCGGAGATGCTCGTGGAGAAACCTGATCAACCCATAACAGACGCAGCTGCGCCTGCGCCGCAAGCCATAGCGGTGATGCTGCGCGTAAACGATATCGCACATCATCTTACAGTCATGCCCTGGGTCACATTGCTTGACGCCCTGCGCGACAAGGTCGGTTTGACCGGCACGAAAAAAGGATGCGACCATGGTCAATGCGGCGCCTGTACCGTGCTGGTTGACGGCATACGCATTAACGCCTGTCTGACTCTGGCAGTCATGAAAGACGGCGCAGATATCACTACGGTTGAAGGGCTGGAGCAGGACGGAAATCTTCATCCATTACAGCAGGCTTTCGTGAAGCATGACGCTTTTCAGTGCGGCTACTGCACGTCCGGGCAAATTCTCTCTGCGCTCGGCCTGCTCAACGAAGGACATGCCAGGACACGGGACGATATTCGTGAGCTGATGAGCGGCAACCTTTGCCGCTGCGGCGCCTACCCCAATATCGTCGCGGCTATCCAGGAAGTGATGCAAGCCAGAGAAGGCGCAGCATGACGCCATTTACCTACACTCGCGCGGCCAATATAGAAGAAGCCTTGCGTGCGGCATCGGGTAGCGGCGTGTGCAAATTCATTGCCGGCGGAACCAACCTTCTTGATCTGATGAAAGAGAACGTTGAGCAGCCTACCCACTTGATCGACGTGACGCAATTGCCGCTAAAATCAATCGAAGAAACCGATGACGGCGGTCTGATGCTTGGCGCGTTGACGACCAATAGCCAGGTTGCGCATGACCTGCGGGTCCGGGAGCGCTACCCGTTGCTGGCCAGCGCCATCAGTGCGGGTGCCTCACCCCAATTGCGCAACGCCGCCACTACCGGCGGCAATTTGCTGCAACGTACCCGCTGCTTTTATTTCTACGATACCGCCGTCGCCTGCAATAAACGCAAGCCCGGCTCTGGTTGTGCCGCCATTGGTGGACAAAACCGGATCCACGCTATCCTGGGCGCCAGTGAGCACTGTATTGCGACGCATCCGTCCGATATGTGTGTTGCGCTTGCCGCATTGCGAGCAACCGTACAGGTCGCCGGCCCAGACGGAGAACGCACGATCAACCTGACCGATTTTCACCGCCTGCCGCAAGACCGGCCGCAGCTTGATACCACCCTCAGACCCGGCGAGCTGGTAACCGCCGTAAGATTACCCGCGGAACGCTTCGCCACGCATTATACCTACCTCAAATTACGCGATCGCCTGTCTTATGCCTTTGCCCTGGTATCGGTCGCAGCTGCGCTGCAGTTCGAAGATCAGGTCATCACCCAGGCACGCATCGCCCTGGGTGGTGTCGCGCACAAGCCATGGCATGAACCGGCTGCAGAAAAACTGCTAATCGGCAAGGTGCCCGACCGCCAGACGTTTAGCGCCGTCGCAGAGCAGTTATTGAGTGGCGCACACGGACAGGGACACAACGACTTCAAGATCGAGCTGGCGCGCCGGACGATCTTGCGCGCGCTGGAGCAGGCCGCGTCTGCAACGCCGCAGTCGCAGATTGATAAACGTATAAGATGAGGAAGCGATATGTTGAAAACAGCAGCCGATCACGTTGCGCATACAGAACCCGCTTGCAGCGATAGCCATGTCGGGCGCGGCGCTGACCGCGTGGACGGACAGGCCAAGGTAACGGGTGCGGCCAGGTATTCCGCTGAATTTACCACTTCCGGACTGGTACATGGGTGCGTGCTCAATAGCCCGATTGCCACCGGTCGGGTTCTGCACATCGATGCCGCCGCTGCTTTAGACTTACCCGGCGTGCTCGCCGTTTTTACGCACGAGAACCGTCCCGA
>DATGQC010000289.1:0-3244 GCA_035304425.1 Advenella sp. | reverse complement strand
TGCCGCTGGAACCTCAACCCGATCCACGGCGCCTACGGCTACGAAGACGCCCGCGACCAGTACTCGCCCTTCGACAAACTGGTCGACGAAGACCTGGCCACCCGCCACGCCCTGGCCAAAGTCATCGCCGGCACCGTGGGTGCCGGGCAGCGTGCCTATGTCACCCTCAGCAACAAGGCCGAAGGCAGCTCGCCGCTGTCGGTGATCAAACTGGCCGAGGCGATCCTGGCCCGCTGAACACGCCACTCTGGGCAACGGCTTCATTCTGGTCTATCCTTCCCGAATACTGACCATATGGACAGTTATCCAATTTCTTTCAACGGGAAGGCACAGAGGTAATGAATGGCCGTCGAAGTGGTATATCGCAGCACACGGGATCCGGAGCAGCTTTTCATGGATAAGGCCGAAGCGGATCGTCACGACAAAATGCTGGAACTGGCCGAAACCCTGCGCGATGTGTTGCAGAAGGCGGTGCCGTCGCTGAACGAGCAGCAAGGGGAGGAGTTGGGGATTTTCATGGCGAAGAACCGGGCGGTATTTGCGAAGGCGTTCAAGAATCAGGCTGAGGCGTTGAATGAGTTGGAGATGCCGGAAATTTCCGAGTGATATCAGCCAGTTAAAGAGATCGCAGGCACAGCCTTTGAATGTTTGCAGTCATTGACTAATATGCAGTCATTGACTAATGACATGCGAGGGCGTCCCTCATGGCCACCATGACGATTCGCAACCTGGACGAGCAACTCAAGGCACGCCTGCGCATCCGGGCAGCCCAACACGGACGTTCCATGGAAGATGAAGCGCGAGACATTCTGCGCACGGCCCTTTCCGAGGAGGAGGCCTCCGGTGCATCACTGGTGGACGCAATCCAGGCAAGGGTACGTGCAATCGGCGTCGGGTTCGATCTCGAACTGCCCCCTCGCGAAGCCATTCGTGATCCGGAGGACCTGTCGTCGTGATCATTCTCGACACGAATGTCCTGTCGGAATTGGTCCGCCTTCCTCCGCACGAGGCCGTGAGAAGGTGGACTCTCCAGCAACCCCGTACAGCGCTGTTTACTACCACCGTGACACAGGCCGAAATGCTTTATGGCATCGCGCTGTTGCCTGAAGGGCAGCGCAAACGGCAGCTGTACGCACTGGTACAAGAAACATTCAATCAGGAATTCAAGCGCAAGGTTTTATCCTTCGATGAGACAGCTGCGCAAGCCTATGCAAGCATTGCTGCGGCCCGAAGACGCGCAGGCAATCCGATCAGCCAGTCTGATGCCATGATTGCTGCGATTGCGCAGTCTCGCGGTGCGGCGCTGGCAACGCGCAATGTACGGGATTTTGTGGATTGCGGCGTTCGGGTGGTCGATCCATGGAAATTTTGAGACTCAGCACATTGAGCACAGCAGCTGGCGTCGGTATAGATTTTGACTTACCGTCACGGAACAGAATTTGTTGATTCCATTGCCTTCCTGATATTCAAAATGATCTGGTCAGCCAAGGCGACATCAAAGTTGTATAATTCCGATCTATACACACAACCTGACGACCTGATGACTTTGTGAGTCACCCTTTCCGCCCTCTCACAATCCTGAAACCAGTGGAAAGAGTAAATATTCCACTTTTCCCTGTACTTTTTATCAAGCTCTCTTTTTCTGGAAGAAGGATGTCTTTTTGTTCTTCCTATCTTTAAAAGGCGAGAATTGCTTGAACTGGAAAAAATATAGACATATCCCGCTTTACTTTCCGCTTCATACATTGCCCACTCGCCTTAAATAAGTTGATTCCCCAAACCGGTATGGCGCGACACACTCCCGCTCATCGCATTATTCAACGACCACTCATCCATAGTCATTACGATCCGCTCTCTGGCACGGGTTACACCGGTATACACCAGTTCACGCCCCAGAATCGGGCTGCCATTTTCCGGCAACACCAACACCACTTGATCAAACTCACTCCCCTGGCTCTTGTGAATCGTCATTGCCCAACATTCCTCAAACGCCGGCAAGCGCACCGGCGGCACATAACGCACCTGCCCATCCGGCGCGAGAAACGCAACTTTGAGCTGCTGGTCTTCCGGGTCGATGACGGCGACGCCGGCATCGCCATTGAACAGGCCCAGCGCCCAGTCATTGCGTGTCAGCAGCACGGCGCGGCCGGGATACCATTCTTCACTGCCTGTCAGGCCGGCGCGGCGCAAGGCGCGGGTGATGTGCAGGTTGATCTGCTCAACGCCCCACGGGCCGCGACGTAGTGCGCACAGGATGCGGAAGCGGGCGAAGGCGTTCAGAACGTCTTCCGCGGAGGCGCCAGCGGCGGCCAGGGTGAGCATGGGTTTCAGCGCCTCGACGGCGTGCTGGATCAATGCGGCGCGGTCGGGCGCGGCCCAGGTGATATCCTGGGGTGGCTTTTCTCGCAGGGTCTGCACAGCACGCAGGTTGCCCGTGCGAACCGCTTCGGCAAGCTGGGCGATGCCGGAGGCATGCCCGAATCGGTGTGTTTGCATGAGCCGGACAACCGTGTCCTCAACCGGACTGGCCTGCGATGCATCGTGCGGCACGTCGATATTTTCCAGAGCAAGCCGCGCCGCAAGTTCGGCAGAAAACTGTTCGCCCCCCTGACCACACAGATCGGCAAAAACGCTGCCGGCTTCCACCGAAGCGAGTTGATCGCGGTCGCCCACCAGATACAGGCTGGCCTGTTCGGGCAGCGCAGCGACGAGTTGCGTCATCAGGCCAAGATCAATCATGGACGCTTCATCAACCACCACGATATCGACCGGCAGCGGACGCGACGCCGTATAGCGTGGGCGGCCATCGCGGCCGGCACCCAGCAGGCGATGCAGGGTGACGGCTTCGCCCGGCAGGGCGTCGCGCAGGGCGTCATCGATCGGCAGTGACGGCAGCGCGGCGCGCAGCGATTCGGTCAGCCGCGCGGCGGCCTTGCCAGTCGGCGCGGCGAGGCGAATGCGCGGCAGTGGTTCGTCCGGAAACAATGTGCTGGCGACCAGCAGTTGCAGCGCGAGCATGCGCGTGACGGTCCAGGTTTTGCCGGTGCCGGGGCCGCCGGTTATGATGCCGAAGCGGTGCAGGGTGCAATTGATGGCGGCGATGCGTTGCCAGTCCGGTTCGCCGGTATTGGCCGGGAACAGGATGCCCGCCAGTTTGCCCGTCAGTCCCGCGGGCAGTTCGCGCAGCGTCAGGCGCTGGCGCACGGCGGCGGCCACACGGCCTTCGGCCTGGTAATGACGAGAT
>DATGQC010000288.1:0-5277 GCA_035304425.1 Advenella sp. | reverse complement strand
GTCTGAAGCGATCATGAACGCAACGGATGCGACCATGACGCACATTCCCTATGGCGGCGAATCTGCTGCGTTGACCGATCTGGTGGCCGGGCAGATCCAGGTGATTACCGCCAATCTGTCTGCAACGTTGCCGTTTGTGCGCTCGGGCGATATCAAGGCCCTGGCGGTCACTGGCGACAAGCGTTCCAGCAGCCTGCCTGATGTGCCAAGCATGCAAGAGCAACTGGGCAGCAATTTCGATGTGGTGGGCTGGTTCGGCATTGTCGTGCCCAAAAATACCCCCGAAAAGGTTGTGGCGCGGATCGAAGAAGGTATTAAAACGGCGATCGCCTCCAGGCGCATGACGCAAAAGTTTGCGGAACTGGGCCTGGAGCAGGCTGAAACAGGCGCGGCATATATGAATGACAGGGTCAAAGACGAGTCTGTCTTCTGGAAGAAAATTATTGCAGAGCAGAAAATCGAATCGAAGTAATGATTGAAAAAACCGATATTTATGTGTATCAGAGTGGGGCGTTATGGAAAAGATGCTGGCGGTAAAAATCTGGCGGGGCGAGCAAGACGGCGAGTTTGTCACTTACCAAATTCCTTCTCGGGAGAACCAGACAGTACTGGACGTAGTGACAGAGATTCAGCGGCGGGTGGACCCGACACTGGCTTACCGTTTCTCCTGTCGGGTAGGCGTGTGCGGCAGCTGTGCCATGACCGTCAATGGCAAGCCAAGATGGACGTGCAGAAGCCATGTAAAAAATGTGGTGAAAAATAATACCATCGTGCTTGAGCCGTTGCGCAATATGCCGCGTATCAAGGATCTGGTTGTCGATATGACCGAGTTCTTTGATAAATGGAAAAAGGCCGGCGGCGAGTTCATCGGCACGCGGACACGTCATGAAAGACCGGCGCTGGTGGATCCCGCCAGCAAAGCCAGAAAACAGGCCGATGCCGCGATCGAATGCATTAACTGCGCTGTATGTTATGCGGCCTGCGACGTGGTCGAGTGGGATAAAGACTACCTGGGGCCGGCTGCGCTGAACCGCGCCTGGAGCCTGGTCAATGACGAACGTCATGCGGACCCGAAAGGGGTGCTGGAAAAATCCATGGCCGATGGCGGTTGCAATTCCTGTCATACCCAGGGCAGTTGCATGAAATATTGCCCTGTCGGCTTAAGTCCCACTGGCAGCATTGCCGGCCTGAAAAAGCGCTCGCTGTTCGAGTTTCTTACCGGGAAATAGCCATGGAAATGAAACTTTTTCTATTGCAGCGGCTTACGGCCATGATCATGGCGCCGTTTATTTTTGTACATATCGGCGTGATCATCTATGCGGTGCGTGGCGGCCTGAGCGCCGAGGAAATCCTGGGACGCACTCAGGGCAACGGGTGGTGGATCGCCTTTTACACCGTGTTTGTGGTCAGCGCCTCAATCCATGCGCCCATTGGTATCCGCAAGGTGCTCAGGGAGTGGGCCCGCCTGTCGTATGCCGTGCTCAACCCGCTGGCATTGGCGCTGGGCCTGTTGTTTCTGGCGCTTGGCTTGCGGGCGGTGAGCGCGGTAGGAGGACTGGCATGGTAAGGAGCGTGCATAAACACAAAGCCTATCTCGCTTTTCTGGGACATCGGATCTCCGGCCTGCTGCTGGGCATCTTTCTTCCCATTCATTTTTATGTTCTGGGGCTGGCGCTGGAACAAACCGATAAATTTGACCGGTTTCTGCAGTTCTCCGAACTGCCGGGCGTCAAGGTTGCCGAGTGGGGGCTGGTGCTATTGCTGGCCATTCATCTGAGTTTCGGACTGCGGATACTGATTATTGAGTTTGTACAGTGGCCAACGCCAGGGTCGATACGGTTGAACTGGATCAGTTGGAGCGTGGTGTTCAGCGTCATTGTCGGCGCAGTGTTTCTTGCAGGGGTGTTCGGGTCATGAAAGTGGAAAAGTTGAAAACGGATATTCTTATCCTTGGCAGTGGCGGCGCGGGTCTGTTTGCCGCCCTGCACGCAAAGCAGGCTAACCCGAACCTGGACGTGACGATCGCGGTCAAGGGCCTGATCGGCAAAAGCGGCTGTACGCGCATGGTGCAGGGCGGCTATAACGTTGCCCTGGCCGAAGGCGACTCGGTAGAGCGGCATTTTATGGATACCATCGAAGGCGGTAAATGGCTGCCTCGCCAGGATCTGGCCTGGCGCCTGGTTACCGGCGCGGTAGAGCGGGTCCAGGAGCTGGAAAATGAAATCGGCTGCTTTTTTGATCGCAATGCCGATGGCACGCTGCATCAGAAAGCTTTCGCGGGGCAGACGTTTGACCGCACGGTGCATAAGTCGGACCTGACCGGTATTGAAATTATCAATCGCCTGATGGAAAAGGTCAGGGCGCTGGATGTTAATCGTCTTGAAGAGCATCGGGCGATCGAGCTGATCCCCGCTGCGGATGGCTCCGGTATTTCAGGCGTATTGTTTATTGATATGCGCAGCGGCGGGTACCGCTTTGTACAGGCCAAGGCGGTGCTGCTGAGCACGGGCGCCGGCCCGACCATGTATCTGTATCACACCCCGTCTGGCGAGAAAACCTGTGACGGCCTGGCCATGGCATTGCGCTATGGCCTGAAGCTGCGCGACATGGAAATGGTGCAATTTCACCCGACCGGCCTGCTGGGCGGGCCCGATACGCGCATGACAGGTACCGTGCTGGAGGAAGGGTTGCGTGGCGCCGGTGGTTATTTGATCAATGGCGCAGGAGAGCGCTTCATGAGCCACTACCATGAACGGGGCGAACGCGCCACGCGTGATGTGGTCAGCCGCGGGATCTATGCAGAAATGCGCGCCGGACGAACCAGCCCCATGGGTGGCGTTTATATCCAGATGTCGCATCTGGGCGTGGACCATGTGCGCAAGTCCTTCCCGGGCATGGTGCAGCGTTGCGCCGATTGCGGCTTTGATCTGGCCGGCGGACAGGTTGAGGTGGTGCCTACCGCCCATTATTTGATGGGCGGCCTGGAATTTGAAGTGGACTGCTCCACTGCATCTGCCGGCCTGTTTGCCGCCGGAGAAGATTGCGGAGGCGTGCATGGCGCCAACCGCCTGGGCGGCAACGGTGTGGCCAACTCCACGGTGTTTGGTGGTATCGCCGGCGATTCGATGGCCGCGTACGTCAGAAAAGAAGGCAGCTGGAAGCAACCCGATCAGGCTGTGATCGAAGCCGGTATCGCCCGTGCCGAATTTCCGTTTTCGAAGAAAGCCGATATGACTTTGCCGCTGCGCGAGGCGTTGTCAAAAACCATGTGGAACGACGTGGGTATTTTGCGCAAGAAAGAAGGCATAGAAAAGGGCATTGCCAGCATCGCCCGCCACCATGACGCATTGCGTTCGATTGGCGTGGCCGACGGGCAGCGCAGGTTCAATTTGAGCTGGCATGACTGGCTTAACCTGGAGAGCCTGACGACAATTTCAAAAGTCATTGCAACGGCGGCGCTGGCCAGGAGCGACAGCCGGGGTGCGCATTTCAGGGAAGACTATCCGGAAACCGGCGATCTGGATACCACGGCTTACACCCGAGTCAGCGGTCGTGATGACGACCTTGAACTGCAGATGGTTCCGGTCAAATTCGATATCGTTTCCCCCGGCAATACATTGATTGGCGAAGAAGCAGAAAAATGTGCGTGAACGCAAACGGATATCAGGAGGCAGATAATGGCAATTGAGATAAATACGATTGAGCAGGCAGCGCTGGAGATCATGAAGCGCGCGGCCATCGATATTCCCGAAGATTACAGCCAGGGAATCAAGGCGATGCAGCAAACGGAGACGGGCAAGTTACCGCGCTTTGTACTGCACGCCATGGTGGATAATTGGGATGCGGCCAGCAAGGACCGTCGCCCCATGTGCGCCGATACCGGGGTGCCGCGCTATTACGTGAAAATGGGCAACAACGCCAGTGTGCAATCGGGGTTTATCGGTATTGAACGGGCCTTGCGCAAGGCCACCGCAGACGCCACGGTACAGATCCCCTTGCGGCCCAACAGAGTACACCCGTTGTGGCGCACCGAATACAACAACAACGTTGGAATCAACGCGCCGGAGATCGAATGGTCCTTCGAGCCGGACGCGGACTGGGTGGATATCACCACCGTGCATAAAGGCGGCCTGTTCGGCACAGACTATCGCATGCTGTTTCCGGGTGACGGGATTGACGGCATCAAGCGCTTTGTCCTGGATGGCCTGATTGCATTCGGCAAGCGCGGGCTGGCCTGCCAGCCGGCGATCGTCGGCATCGGCATTGGCGGTTCCAAGGACACCTGTATGCAATTGGGCAAGCAGGCGGCCTGCCTGAGAACCGTGGGCGAGCGCAACCCTGATCCGAAAATCGCAGAGCTGGAAATGGAGTTGAAAAAACTGGGCAATTCAATCGGCATGGGAGCGATGGGTTTTGTAGGATCATCCATGGTGGTCGATTGCCATATTGAGGTGGGCTATACCCATACTGGCGGTATGCCTGTCAGTATTCATACATTCTGCCTGTCATCGCGACGGGCGACCGCCAGGATTCATGCAGACGGGCGTGTTCAATATCGTACCAATCCGGAATGGTTCACGCCTTATATGAGAAGGGAGACAGTCGAATGGAACCGATGAGCAACCAGGATAAAGAAAACAATAAAGATGAAGATCTGAAAATTTTCAGAATCAATCTGCCGGCCACAGCCGAGGATATCGCCAGCCTGGAAATCGGCTCGGTGGTCTACATGAGCGGCGTGGTCTATACGGCCCGGGAAGGGGTCTATCAGAAAGTTTTGGGTAACGGCGAAGCACTGCCTGTCGATTTGAAAACGCTTTCCAACGTCAATTTTCATTGTTCGCCGGCGGCCGCCGTCACATCAGAAGGTCAGTACAACGTGGGCGCTGTCACGGCGACCGCCAGTTTCCGCTTCTCCAAGTGGATGGCCGACTGGCTTGAACTGACCGGGACGAAAATCGTGATCGGCAAAGGCGGCATGCCCCACGACGACTACGCCAATATCATGGTGCCGCAGGGCGCTGTCTATCTGACCACCGTCGGCTATGGCACCGGCGCGCTGCTGGGCCGTGGGATCAAGCGGGTGCGCGACGTCTTCTGGCTGGATGAATTGGGTATCGCCCAGGCCATGTGGCTGTTTGAAGTGGAGGATTTCGGCCCATTCATTGTTGAAAGCGACATTAACGGGAATTCGCTGTTCCATCAGCACGGCGAGCAGGTCAATGCCCGCATCGATGAACTCTATGCCGGGCTTAAGCCACCGGCATTGCATCGCTT
>DATGQC010000287.1:0-5020 GCA_035304425.1 Advenella sp. | reverse complement strand
AAAGACCCGGGATGGATGAGGTTTTACATGAAGTGGGTGCACCGCTCGCTGCGCCATCGGTGGGTTACGGTCGTCATTGCCGGACTGTTCTTTATCGGTTCGATTGTTATTATTCCGCTGCTGCCCACGGGATTCATGCCGGCCGACGATATGTCGCAGACTCAGGTTTATGTGGAAATGCAGCCTGGTACGCCATTGGCGCAAACCGAGAAAACGGCCGAGCGGGTGCGCCAGCTGGTCATGGAAAATCCGTCCGTGCGTTCTGTGTATACCAGCATCGGTGGCGGTGCCGCCGGAGGCGATCCCTTTGCGGGTGGCCAGACCCAGGAGGAGCGCAAGGCCACGCTGACGGTGCTGCTGCAGCCGCGCGACGAGCGCCCGGTAAAGCAGGACATTGAGGCTGATATTCGCAGGCGACTGCAAGTTGTTCCGGGCGTGCGGCTTAAGGTAGGGCTGGGCGGATCCGGCGAAAAATATATGCTAGTGCTCTCAAGCGAACAGCCTGACGTCCTGATGCAGACCGCGCTGCAGGTTGGGCGTCAACTGCGCTCTATTGAGGGGCTGGGCAATATCTCTTCGTCGGCCAGCCTGATTCGCCCGGAAATCGAAGTGCATCCGCGGTTCGACGAGGCGGCGCAACTGGGTGTCACCAGTGCCGCAATGGCCGATACCTTGCGCGTTGCCACAGCGGGCGATTTCGAAGTGGCTTTGTCCAAACTCAATCTGGATCAACGCCAGATCCCGATTGTCGTCGCACTGGAAAAATGGGCAATCAAAGACATGGATTTCATCGAGAATTTGCGTGTGCCGGGCGCAAATGGGCCGGTGCCGCTCAGTAGCGTGGCCGACGTCCGTCTTGGCGGCGGCCCGGCGGTCATCAATCGCTATGATCGTGCTCGTAATATCACCTTCGAAATTGAGCTGTCAGGGATCGCCCTGGGCGACGTGGTAAAGCAGGTCAGGCAATTGCCTGCCATGAAATCGTTACCTGCCAGCGTGTCAGTCATCGATATCGGCGATGCAGAGGTGATGGAAGAATTGTTCCAGAGTTTTGGCCTGGCGATTGTTATTGGAATCGTCTGCATTTATATTGTACTGGTATTGCTGTTCAAGCAGTTTCTTCAGCCTTTGACAATCCTGGCTGCATTGCCGCTGTCGCTGGGTGGGGCGTTCGTGGGGCTGCTGCTGGCCGACAAGAGTTTTTCCATGCCATCGCTGATCGGCCTGATCATGCTGATGGGGATCGCGACAAAGAACTCGATTCTGCTGGTCGAATACGCCATTCTGGCCATCAAGGAGAAGGGCATGAGCCGTCTTGAGGCGCTTCGGGATGCCTGCCACAAACGCGCGCGTCCGATTTTAATGACCACCCTGGCCATGGGCGCGGGCATGGTGCCGCTGGCGGTGGGCTGGGGCTCTGCAGATCCGGCCTTTCGGTCGCCGATGGCCATCGCCGTGCTGGGCGGCCTGATTACATCCACGTTCCTGAGCTTGCTGGTGATCCCGGCGGTTTTCCTGATTGTGGATGATGTGAGCGGTTTTTTCCGGCGCCATACCGGCAAATTGTTCAATGATCCGGAGTGAAGGTCGGTTGCAGCAACGTCTCCGGATGCCACAGTACCTTCAACCGGTCAGGCGGCTTGCTGCCGGCGTAACAGTCGCCGCAGGCATCGGACGGAGCCGGCATAGGGCAAATGATAGGCGGGCGAAGAAGGTGATTGCAGGATGAAAATTGTGCTTTTCGGAAAAACCGGCCAGGTGGGGCGTGCGTTGCAAGCGACGCTGGCACCGTTGGGCCAGGTTATCGCGCCCGGCCGGCCGCATAGCGGGGACCGGCCTGCCAGCGTATTAACCGAAGATGTCAGCGCGCACGGGCAGTGGCTGGCTGATTTTCGGGAGCCGGCACATTTATTCGAGCATACGCTTGCGCAGTCGCCTGATGTGATCGTCAATGCGGCAGCCTACACGGCCGTTGATGAGGCCGAACAAAATCAGACCACCGCCATGTTGATCAATGCCGAAGCGCCGGCTGCATTGGCACGGGCGGCGGCTCAATGCGGTGCTCTGTTGATCCATTATTCGACTGACTATGTTTTTGAGGGTACGGGAGTACGGCCCTGGCGCGAAGGGGATATTACCCAGCCGGTGAATGTGTATGGTCGCAGCAAATTGGCGGCCGACCAGGCCATCATGCGTAGTGGTTGCAGGCATCTGATCTTGCGCACCAGTTGGGTTTATAGCCTTCGGGGCTGCGGCTTTCTGCAGCAGATGATGCGACTGGCCATGCATCGTCATTGTTTGCGTATCGTGAATGACCAGATCGGCGCGCCGACCAGCGCATGCCTGATCGCCGATATTACGGCTGCAATCGTTGGCATGTATCGCAGCCGTCCCGCGGCTGTTGGCGATGGTTTATATCATTTGGCCGCAAGCGGAGAGACCAGTTGGTTCGACTATGCTTGCCATATTTTTGCACGCATGCGTACCAACGGGTTGACCCTGGCGCTGGATCGTGTCGTGCCGGTCAGCACGCGGGAATACGGCAGCGCTGCAAGACGGCCTTTGAATAGCCGGCTGGATACCGACAAGCTCGTTGCTGCTTTCGGTCTGTCGTTGCCCTGCTGGCAGCAGGGCGTTGATGCTGCTGTGGACGCGCTTTGCGAAGGCGCCAACGACGACCTTGGCCTATTTTGATGCTGGTGCAGCAATAGCCGGTTTCAGATCATAGAAAATCTTGCCTGCATCAATAAATTTGTACAGCATGCTTTCGACGCAGACCGCCTGTCCTTGCTGGTTCTGCGCATGCATGGACTCAAGCATTTCCTGCAATAACGCAATAAAAGCCGGCACCAGCGCGGTGTCCATGCTCCAGTAGTCATTGGAGAACTGCAGCGCCAACGCGCCAGTTGCATTAGATGCCAGAGTCGCATTGGGAAATACGTAGCGTTCCCGGGCGCTGTCGGCAAAGTGCACGGTAGCGGTAAGCGGGGATATCAGTTGTACACCTGGCGACATTTTGAATACCCGTTTGAACGGTGTGTACAGATCGTGATGCTGTCCCACTTGCAGGAACCACAGCAGGCATGTCAGTTCACTGAAAGCGGCAATTGTCTGATTGCTGGCGAGATTGCGATCAAAGCGCTGGATCTGTTCGTTACCCGCGTAGCTCATGAGATAGTCCACTTGCTCAATCAAGGCGTCATGCTGCGGCTGGGACAAAGGATAGGCAGAATACTCCACGAGCGCGATGCGCGATCCGGGCGCATGGGTGTTGATGCTGTCGATGGTCGCCAGCAGGTTCTCATAGCTTTGCGTCGACTGGACATTGGCGCTATGCGCCTGACCGTTACCGAGTGCGCTATCGCCCGATGCGCCGCTCCCGGTCGGCTGTGCGGCTTGCCGGTCTGCGTTGCCCGCATAAGGCGCGTTGGTGGCGCTGGTAATAATAAAAAGCGCGTTTGTGCTAGTATCTGTCATGAATAAAATGCCCGGGATGTAATACCCGGAATAATGCCAAGTAAACCGGCTATTTTAGCAAGTTACGCGGCCTTGGGCTGCCCCAAGTGCGGGCGCCGCACAAACGGGGTGTGAGCTCGCCGGCGTGTTGCCTTCACTCATCGGTGTTTATCAGGCCTTCCGGAAATTTTTTATATGAACGACATCAGCCAGATCGAAAATCGTGTGCGCCATTGGCTTGAAAAAGCAGTTATCGGCCTCAATCTTTGTCCTTTCGCCAAAAGCGTCTATGTCAAAAATCAGGTCCGGATCGCCATTTGCCAGGCGCAAGACCGCCACGCGCTGACGGCGCAGTTATATGAAGAGTTGCAGTGGCTGATGAACATCCCGGCGCAGCAGACAGATACCACGCTGCTGGTGGTACCCTATATGTGCGAACAGTTCAGCGATTTTAATGATTATCTGGATATTGCCGAAGCGGTGCTGGATGAACTGGAACTGGTTGGTGAAATACAGCTTGCCAGCTTTCACCCTTTGTATCAGTTCGCCGACACTGAACCCGATGATCTGAGCAACTATACCAATCGCGCGCCGTATCCCATTTTGCATCTGCTGCGCGAAGACAGTCTGGATAAGGCGGCCCAACAGTACCCCGATGCCAGTGTGATTTTCCAGCGCAATATCGCCGTGGTCCAGGAACTGGGACGCGACGGGTGGCATCGGCTGCTTGGTGATGAGCAGAAGTAACCTATTGAAATACAATAGCTTTTTCGGTGGTGAAGGTATTGTGAAGTGGCGGTGATTTGTGGTATTATGTAATCTAAGCTGTATATCTGGTTGACTGAATGTTTTCTGGACGCGGGTTCGACTCCCGCCGTCTCCACCAACAGTGTATTTGTGTAGCAGGGTAGCCGTGCATTTGCCGCTGCGTCTGCAAGGCTGATTCAAGTATGCTGCTGATGGGGACGCCATGGTTTCGACAGGAAAAGATAGGAAGATCGGCAGCCGGTAGGCGATGACCGTAAATCAAGCAAAACCTTTAAATGCAAATGACGAAAGTTACGCATTAGCAGCCTAATACTGGCTAGCTAGGAGCCTTATCCACTTGGCAACAGAACGGATAAAAAAGGGAGCTTCGGCTCCCTTTTTCTTTGCGCGGTCATATTTAAGGGGTGCTGTGGCGCTTGCGTGTCACGCCTGAGCAGTATATTGTCCAGGTGATACGCCTTTCATAACAGACGACTGCGCGCTAGCGGATTTCGTAAAGATAAAGTTCGACCCGACGGTTTACGGCGCGCCCCTGTGCGGTCGAATTGCTCATCAGCGGGTCAATGGATCCCCGGCCTTCAAGCTCGATCAGCACGCTTTTCACATTACGCTGAATCAGATAGTTGACTACTGCGGTGGCGCGCGTGATCGAGAGCGTCTGATTGGTCACCGGATCGCCCTGGGAGTCAGAGTGTCCCACTACCTTTATGCGCAAATAGGGCGAGTCGGCAAAAGCAGCCGCCACGGCGTTGAGCACCGGCTTCATTTTGTTATTCAGGCGTGCGCTGCCACCACG
>DATGQC010000286.1:0-23219 GCA_035304425.1 Advenella sp. | reverse complement strand
TTCCATGCAAATATTGTTCACGGCTCGGCCGGGAATATTACACCTTATCCAAGGCGCATTGTTTATCTCACGCTTTCCGCGCTATCTAACGCAATCACCAATCCTACAAGGCCGGAGTTCATTGCCCACACAGATTTTACGCCCGTCACGAAAGCCTCTGACGGAATGGATCAGCTGCGCCAGGCAGCGTTGAGTTCCTGAGAACTTATTAAAAAGGAGAAGACAAATGTCACAAAACAGACGAACGCTATTAAAGGCATCCCTGGCAGTGGGCGCCGCCTCGGTATTGCCGTTTCCCATGCTAGCGCGAGCCAGCGAAAAAATCTCGTTGAAGTGCGGAACCAACGTGCCGCTGACGCACCCCATCTATATACGCCTGAAAGAGGCATCGGAAAAAATTCTCAAAGACTCGGGTGGCCGCGTCCAGTTCAAGATATTTCCCAATGGACAATTGGGCGGCGACACTGAAATGCTCAGCCAGGCACGTTCCGGCAGCCTGGAGTTCGTGACCATGCCAGGCGTGATTCTGGCAAACCTGACCAAGATGGCATCACTCAATAGCGTGGGCTTTGCTTTCGATGATTATCCCGAAGTATGGAAAGCCATGGACGGCGAGCTGGGTCAGTTTATTCGCGAGCATATTTCAAAGACCAATTTGATGGTGTTCGATAAAGTCTGGGACAACGGGTTTCGACATATCACATCCAGGAACCCAATCACGACGGTAGAGGATTTGCAAGGCGTCAAGATCCGGGTGCCGGTCAGCGCCATGCTGTTGAGCATATTCAAGTCGATCGGTTCATCACCTACATCTCTTAATTTTAGTGAGCTATATAGTGCGTTGCAGACGCATATCATGGATGCACAGGAAAACCCCTTGCCCATTATCTATACCGGCAAATTATATGAAGTTCAGGCGAATCTGGCTTTGACAGGTCACGCCTGGGACGGGTATTGGCTGCTCAGCAGCAAGCGGATCTGGGACAAGCTGCCGCAGGAAGTCCAGCAAATGCTGGGCTTGCATCTGAATGCCGCAGCGATGGAGCAGCGCAAGGACAGCGAAAAACTCGGCCTGGACCTGCAAGCGGAGTTGGCCTCAAAGGGCATGAAAACGACGACACCTGACAAGGATTCGTTCAGAAGCAAGCTTGCGCAAGGAGGTTATTACGCTGAGTGGAAACAGAAGATGGGTGATGAGGCCTGGGCCATTCTGGAGAAATCGACGGGCCGAAAAATATAGGGCCAGGCAATATGCCGACTGGCAATCAGGCTGGTCGATAAATGATTACATGGAGACAAAAATTGAAAAAACGTATGGAAGGCAAGACGGTCATCGTGACCGGCGCCGGATCGGTGGGCGACGGCTGGGGCAACGGGAAAGCAGCGGCCGTCTTGTATGCCCGTGAAGGAGCGCAGGTGCTGGCAGTCGATTTAAATAAGCAAGCAGCCAGGCAGACACAGCAGATTATCTCCGATGAAGGGGGCATTTGCCACAGCGTTGTTGGAGATGTGACCGAAGTAGACGATATTGAAACGATTGTGTCGACCTGCCTTGAGAAGTTCGGCCGGATTGATGTCTTGCACAATAACGTGGGCATAGCACAAGTCGGAGGATGCGTGGAGACAGGCATAGATGGCTGGAACCGGATTATCAATATTAATCAAACCAGTATCTTCCTGATGAGCAAATATACTTTGCCGCATATGGAACGACAGAATAGTGGGGCGATAGTAAATATCGCTTCTATCGCAGGCCTGCGTTGGTTGGGGTTTCCTTATGTAGGCTATTCAGCGAGCAAGGCCGCGGTCATGTCCATCACCAAGGACATCGCCATGCAATATGCATCCAAAGGGATTCGCGCCAACTGTGTGTTGCCGGGTTTCATGGATACGCCAATGATACGTGAGCCCTTGAAATCGTCGTATGGCGGCGACGTGGAAACCATGCGCAAAAAGCGGGATGCTCAATGTCCGATGCAAACCATGGGGGATGCATGGGACGTGGCCTATGCATCATTATTTCTGGCCTCAGATGAAGCCAAATATATCACGGGTGTTGATTTGATTGTCGATGGCGGGTTGACGCTTAAATGCGTGTAATTCGAAATTTCTAACCGAAAGGAGAATTTCCATGGAAATGCTATTGAAGTCAGAAGTTCGAACGTTCGCGCAGGAGGACCAAAAGCGTAATCTGCTGTCTCAATCCCTGTCCAATTTGAACAGTATGTTGATGAAGGCTGTTGCCTTTGCCGCTGTACTCCTGTTGTGCGCGGAATCAATCATACTGTTTGTCGGCGTGATTTCAAGATATGTTTTTCATAGCCCGATATTCTGGTCGGACGAAGCCGCGACGCTGATCTTTATCTGGTTGACCATGTTTGGCGCCGTCCTGGCGCTTGATCGCAATGAACATATGCGATTGACAGCCATTGTCAGTAAGCTGAGCGATTCGAAAAAGGCCTTGTTTGAAACCTACTCGATGCTGATTGTCTTGCTGTTTCTATCATGTATTCTTGTGCCCAGTTACGAACATGTCATTGAACAGATGTTTATTACTTCGCCGGCGCTGGAAATTCCTGACGGTTATCGCACGATGGCGATCTTTACCGGCATCGTCCTGATGATGATTTCAGCGATGGCCCGACTCGCGAAAATCGCCACTGCCAGGCAACTGCTGCTGTGCCTGTTATTCATCACTGCCGTTGGTTCGCTATTCTGGTGGCTGACGCCGGTATGGCAGGCGATGGGCAACTATAACCTGCTGGTTTTCTTTGTTCTGCTGATCGGATTTTCGGTGCTGGGTGGTGTTCCCATTGCGTTTTCCTTTGGCATTGGCACATTATCCTACATTCTGTCGGTGACCGATTCTCCATTGATGATTGTGGCCGGGCGACTCGATGAAGGAGTCTCTCATGCCGTTTTGCTCGCGATCCCGTTGTTTGTATTTCTTGGCGCGCTATTGCAAATCAGTGGAATGGCAAGAAATATGATCAACTTTATGGCATCGCTGCTTGGGCATGTGCGAGGAGGCCTGCAGTTCGTGCTGTCAGGCGCCATGTTCCTGGTGTCAGGCATCTCTGGCTCAAAAGTGGCGGATATGGCAGCGGTTGCGCCAGCATTGTTTCCTGAAATGAAAAAAAGGGGAGAAAATCCGGAAGAGCTCGCTGCATTATTGTCTTCCACTGGCGCGATGACTGAGACCATTCCGCCCAGTCTCGTACTGATTACCATTGGTGCGGTCTGCGGCGTGTCGATCTCTGCGCTTTTCATCGGTGGTGTGTTGCCGGCAGTCGTATGTACCCTGGCCATTGCATTCATGTGCTGGCTCAGGGCCCGGAAAACAGATACGTCAAATATTCAGAAGCAAAGCGCGACGGTGATCGGGAGAACATTTCTGATCGCACTTCCCGCCTTGATATTGCCATTTCTGATTCGTGCCTGTGTGGTCGAGGGGGTCGCGACGGCTACCGAGGTTGCAACAATAGGCATTTTCTACATTATCCTGGTGGGACTCATAGCGCACCTGTTCCAGCGGCAAATCGAATTCAAACGTATATACGGCATGCTGGTTGAAGCCGTATCGCTTTCCGGCGCCATTTTGCTGATTATCGGGATGGCCACGGCAATGGCTTGGGCGTTAACGCAATCGGGCTTTGCCGCTATCCTCATCGAAATCATGACCCATATTCCAGGCGGCAAGGTCGGCTTTCTGCTGGTCAGCATCGTGATGTTTATTCTGCTTGGAAGTCTGCTGGAAGGCATCCCTGCCATTGTCCTGTTCGGACCCCTGCTGTTTCCTGCGGCACACGCGCTGGGTATCAACGATGTCCATTATTCAATGGTGGTGATTCTGGCGATGGGGCTGGGACTGTTTGCGCCGCCTTTGGGCGTGGGGTTTTATGCCGCGTGTGCGATCAGCAAAGTGTCGCCTGATGGCGTGTTCAATAAGGTTTGGGGGTACCTGCTGGTGCTGTTGCTGATGTTACTGGTGATTGCCTTCGTGCCCTGGATTTCGACCGTGTTTCTGTAGATAACACGCGCACGATTACAAAGCGGTACCGTCCACACTACGTAAATTTAGGAGAGATAATGTCAAAGGCATCAATAAGCGGTTGGGCACATTCAAAGTTCGGCAAACTGGATGCGATCGATTCCGAAACCCTATTGACTGAGGTTGCCAGGGAGTCGATCAGCCATGCAGGTCTGACGCCGGAGGATATCGATTCGATACATATCGGGCATTTCAATGGCGGCTTTCTGTACCAGGATTTCCCGTCGTCATTGGTGTTTAACGCCATCCCTGAACTCAGGTTCAAGCCCGCAGTCAGGCTGGAAAATGCGTGCGCTACCGGTTCTGCCGCAATACACTCCGGGCTTGATGCCATCAGCGCCGGCAGATCCAGACATGCACTGATCATCGGCTATGAAAAAATGACTGAATTATCAACGCCGGAGGTCGGCAAGGTGTTGCTCAAGTGTTCCTACGCGAAGGAAGAAGCCGATGTCAGCGGCGGCTTCGCAGGCATTTTTGGAAACATCATCGCGCATCACTATTTTGAACGCTATGGGGACAACCTTGATGCGCTGGCCGCGATTGCAGCAAAAAATCACGAGAATGGCGTGCATAACCCCTATGCCCATTTACGCAAGGATCTGGGGTTTGATTTCTGCAGACAGGAATCAGAGAAAAATCCGATAGTGGCCGGCCAGCTTAAGCGTTCAGACTGCTCTATGGTGTCAGACGGGGCCGCCGCTGTTGTGATCAGCCGAAGTAATCAGGTGCCAAACCAGGAGAACAGAGTTGATTTCATGGCAACGTCCCAGATCAATGACTATCTGCCATTAGGAAAGCGTGATCCGATCGAGTTCATGGGCGCGCGCCTGGCTTGGCAGAAAGCGTTGGGTGATGCCGGGATGAGGCTGAGCGACCTCTCGTTTGTCGAAACGCATGACTGCTTCACGATCGCCGAGCTGATCGAATATGAGGCGATGGGATTGGCAAAGCCCGGCGAGGGCGCCCGGGTCATTCTGGATGGAATTAGCCGCAAGGATGGACGCCTGCCGGTCAACCCCTCTGGGGGACTCAAGTCCAAGGGGCATCCCATTGGTGCCACCGGGGTGTCAATGCATGTGATGGCGGCAATGCAGCTGTCAGGACAAGCGGGGCCGATGCAGCTGGACAGGGCGGACACGGCAGGCGTGTTCAATATGGGCGGGGCAGCTGTTGCCAATTATGTCAGTATTCTTCGCAAGAGTTGAGAGAAAGTATCATGCTGCAATACGTAAAAAATCTGGGCTCATTGCTAAAGGATATCAGTCGCCGGTTTCCGAACGAGCCGGGCTTCATAAAAGGCGCCCAGCAGTTCTCGTGGAAACAAATCAATGCCCGGGTCGATGCGATGGCGCATGCATTGCGTGCCCAGGGCATTGGCAAGGGGGACAGGATACTGATCCATTCGACCAATAATATTCAGTTGTTCGAGAGCGCCTGGGTCGCTTTCAGACTGGGCGCTATCTGGGTGCCGACCAACTTTCGGATCACGGAAAAGGAGATCGCCTATCTGGCAAAATCCAGCCGGGCCTCGGTTCTTATCTACGATCACGGATTTGCCGGGCATGCCGATGCATCAAGGAGCGTGAGCGACGCGCTGCAACACGTCATTGCTCTGGGCGACCCCAGGGATGGCGAGCTGGGCTATGAGCAACTGCTTGATCGATATCGGACCTATGGCGTATTTGACGATGTGGAAGTCATGTATGAAGACCCTTTATGGTTTTTCTACACTTCAGGAACTACCGGCTACCCGAAAGCCGGCGTATTGTCGCATGGCCAGATGGCATTTGTAATCAATAACCATTTGGCTGATCTCATGCCTGGCATTGATTATCGCTCACGCTCATTGGTGGTGGCTCCGCTTTCACATGGCGCTGGCATCCATGCTTTGGTCAATACGGCAAAAGGCGCAGCCAGTATCTTGCCGGTTTCACAAAAACTGGACGGTGAAGAAGTCTGGTCGCTTGTGGCAAGGTACAGCATCGATAATATGTTTACAGTGCCTACTATTGTGAAAATGCTTACAGAGCATCCTGCGGTAGACCGTTATGATCATCACTCGCTTAAGTACGTTATCTATGCCGGGGCGCCAATGTATCGCGCTGACCAGAAACATGCGCTGAACAAGCTGGGCAAAGTGCTGGTGCAATATTACGGATTGGGAGAAGTGACCGGAAATATCACGGTGTTGCCGGCCAACTGTCATGAACTGGATGACGCCGATAATAACAAGGCCGGCACCTGCGGATTTCCCCGAACCGGCATGGAAATTGCAATTTTGGACGATAGCGGAAAGCGTTTGCCGTCATTGGAGACAGGGGAGATCTGCGTTCGTGGCCCGGCGGTTTTTATGGGTTATGACAATAATCCCGATGCGAACGAAAAGGCCTTCAAGTTTGGCTGGTTTCATACCGGCGATATTGGCCATATGGACGAGGATGGCTATCTCTACATTACGGGGCGCCAGTCTGATATGTATATTTCGGGCGGATCAAATGTGTATCCCAGGGAAATCGAGGAGATCCTGCTGACGCACATTGCGATTTCCGAAGTGGCCGTGCTGGGGGTGCCCGATGAAAAATGGGGTGAAATCGGTGTGGCAGTGGTGGTGCCCAAACCCGATACCAGTGTGAGTGAGCAGGAAATATCGGCATTTATCACTGGCAAGCTGGCCAGATATAAGCATCCGGCCAAGTATTATTTCTGGACGGAATTGCCTAAATCGGGTTATGGAAAAATAGTAAAAAAAGACATTAAAGCCAGGCTACAAGCCAATTAATGCTTGATTTAAGAAT
Organism: Advenella sp.; assembly: GCA_035304425.1. Classification (GTDB taxonomy): domain Bacteria; phylum Pseudomonadota; class Gammaproteobacteria; order Burkholderiales; family Burkholderiaceae_B; genus Advenella. The sequence continues at coordinate 16,370 of DATGQC010000286.1, read as the reverse complement.
GCCAGCCCTTCTTGATCAGAAACGGGTTGGTCTCCTGCGTTATGCCATGTATCAACAATACAGTCAATCCGGGCCAGACAAGATCTGTCTATCGGGAAAGGAGTGGACAAATGCTTACCAGCCGCGTGCAATCGGAAATCGATCATCACGGTCAACACTATCTTTTAAAAATTGATGAAGGAGAGTCCGTTTACGATGGTCTTCGGAGTCGATTTGACAGCCGGGCTATTCAGTTCTGCAGTTTGGGGTTTCTACCGGCAACCGTTCGGACGGTGTCTTATCACACAGCGAGTCCCGATACATCGGGCAGAACCATTGTCTGCTACGGACCGGCCATTGCAATTGAAAACGGATTGCTTCTGTCTGCAAATGCCGTATTCGGTCAAAACCAGAATGGTCAGGCACTGATACACTGCCACGGGTGTATTGTTGATTCAAACGCCAGAATATACGGAGGGCATCTGGATCTGCAACGAACCATAGCAGGCGCCAGCGGTGTCCAGGCCTTGGTGACGGCGACAAGGTTGACGGGTTTCAGGTCACAATTGGATAAAACGGCCAATCTCTTCGTGTTTCAACCGGTGCGGCTGACGGAGAAACGATGATGGATCACATAGAATGCGGAAGGGCTGGGCGCATTGTGACAGCCCGATTGATGTGTAACGACGATCTTGTCACCGGAATCGAAGATGCCTGCATTAAATATGGCATTGGTCGCGCTTTCGTAAAGAGCGGATTAGGCAGTCTGTTTCGGACCCGGTTAACGTTAAATGAGGGGGATGCTACAAAAGCGGTCGAAGTTAGCGGATTTGCCGTTGAGGTGCTTTCTTTACATGGCGAGATTGAACTGGCGCCAGCGACCCAGATGCCTGTGGTAAGACTTTATGGTATTGTGGCCGACAATCAAGGCGCCGTTTTTGCGGGCCGGTTTGTCAAGAGCGAAGCGCCGGTGTGCGTTACGATGGAAGTCGTTATTCAAGAGTGGATCACTATCGCACCAGGTTGAACCCGGTGAGCCGTCGCCGAGATCGCCGGCTATCGCGATGTTGGTGCCGCATTATTGATATCACAACCGCGCTTGATGTGCGAGTCAGGCATTTTACAGCCCCGCGCCGGAGAAAAGCCGTATCCTCGCCGGACATCCTGCATGGAACCGGCGGCCAGCATGTATCCGGTAGCAGGCAATGTAGCGCAAATGGATGGAATATTCCAGACCAAACGGTTTGGCGCCAAACCTGATCATATAATCTTAAGGGCATGACGCCAGGCTGCGACAACGGTTTACAGCACAATGGCGATGGCATTCAGAATAACAAGTGATTTATTGGGAGCCTTAGTATGGCGCGCGTAAAAAAAGAACAGTCGCAATCACCTCCTGCGCGGATTACCGTTCAAGAGGTCGCCGATCTGGCTGGGGTCTCGATTGGGACGGTTTCCCGCGTTATTAACAACGTGCCTGGCGTGAAACCGGCAGTTGCTCGGAAAGTACAGGCCGCCATTGAACAATTGGGCTGGAGCCCGAACATTGCGGCGCAGAATATTCGGAATCCCTCGTTGCGGATGGTGGGATTCATTTTTTCCGATATTCGGAATTCGTTGTATTCGAGCATGACCAAAGGCGCCGAAGAGGTGCTGAGCACCAAAGGGTATCTGCTGGTTACCGCCAGTACTGATGGCAACCCGGAACGGGAAGTGGCCCTTATGGATTTCTTTAAACGCCGCCGCGCTGATGGCATGATCCTGACGGTTCAGGACGAAAATAATCAGGCCGTGCTGGCGGCGATTCGCAATCTGGGCATTCCACACGTGATGATGGAACGGGAAATTCCCATGGGATCGATATCTATTGGCGCGGATCATTTCCGGGGGACGCGCCAGGCGGTGGAATATTTGCTGGGCCTGGGCCACAGACGGATTGCCTTGATTACTGGGGGGCCTGGTACGCGCGTCGCCCGGGATCGGACCCGCGCGCTGGAAGAGACTTTGAAAGCTGCCGGTATTGAGCCTGACCCCGCACTTTTTTGCCTTGATTCTTTTGCCGCTGAGTACGGGCTGTCTCAGACCCAGCGACTAATGAATATGCAAGATCCGCCTACCGCTTTGTTATCCATGGGAGTACGTCTGTTGCCAGGCGTTCTGGAAGCGCTGCAACTCCTGGGCAAGCGTATTCCTGGCGACCTTTCCCTGATTAGCAGCAACGATACCGATATCGCTCGCATTATGACCCCACAAATTACTGCGGTGAGATATGATGCGCTGGCGCTAGGCAGAATCGCGGCTGAAAACCTCATTGATCAAATAGAGAATCGCGTAGATGAAGGCCAGTCCGGCAGGATAGAGATTCCGACCGAACTGGTGTTGCGAGGATCCTGCCGATCTATTTCATGATAGCGTCAACATTTGCCTAGAAAGCGTCGCGAAACAGCCTTTGGAAATCGTGCAAAGAGGTGTCTCTGGGATTCCAGCGGTTGTAGTTGGCGCCTACACAATGTTTGGCCATGTCGTCCAGCTTGTCTTCCTGTACGCCGGCGTCGCGCAATCGTGATGGAATGTCCAGGTCACTGCACAATGCGCCGATTGATTCCAGCGCTTTGTGAGCGGCCAGACGTTCCGGCATGCCTTGTACGTGTTCGCCCATCGCCTGCGCAATTTTTGCGTACTTGGCGGGGTTGGCCGGCAGATTGAATGCGGCGACATGTGGCAGGCAAAGCGCATTTGAAAGACCGTGAGATAAATGAAAATAGGCGCCGACGAATCGTGCCATGCAGTGCACGTTGCCCAGGCCGGTTTGTCCAAAGGCCATGCCGGCAAGCGCCGACCCGCACAGCATATCCAGGCTTGCAGACAGATTGTTCCGGTTGGCTGTAAATTGACGGATGCTGCCTGAAATCAATGTGAGCGCGTGCAGGTTGATGGCATCCGTGAATGGATTGGCCTGGCGCGAAATATACGACTCAAAAGCGTGAACGAAGGCATCCAGCCCGGAATGCGCCGCGACATGGGCTGGTACGGTGCGCAGGGCCAGGGGGTCAAGAATCGCGACATCGGCAGGGTTCATGGAAGCATGGCGGATCGACATTTTCAGATTCTTTTCTGTGTCGGTGATCACGCAGGAGCCCGAAACCTCCGACCCCGTGCCGGCGGTGGTTGGAATGGCTATGAGCGGCAGGGGAGGCGTGCTGAATTTTTCGATGCCTTCGTAATCATGAATTTTCCCACCATTGGTGGCCAGAATACCGACGGCTTTTGCCACATCGATGGTGCTGCCGCCGCCTATCGCCAGCAGAACGGTGGCGCCGCTGGCGCGGCATGCTGTGTATGCTTTGTCTACTGTGTGGGCGCTAGGATCGGGTTCGATATCAGTATAGATGTCGTAGTGTTCAACCTCTTCTTTCAGCAGGGCTTCGATGTCTGCATAAAAACCGCTCTTGAGTAACGCTGCATCCAGCAACACCATCAGACGGCTGACGTTCCAGCGCCGCAGGCTATCGGTTATTTTGCGGTAGCTGCCCACACCGATGTGAATGGCGGTCGGGCAGAAAAAATGGCTAAGTTCTGTAGGTGACATAGTGGTTTCGACTCAGGGATTGATGACAATAAGCCGTTCTTCCGTCATTTCACGCATGGCGTGCCATGGGCCTTCTTTACCGAAACCGCTGTCTTTCACGCCTCCGAAGGGCATGATATCGGATCGGGCGCTGGACGTTTCGTTGATTTGAACTGTTCCGAAGCGCAGCGTACGGGCGGCCTTCATGCAGCGATTGATATCACGACTGAAAATGCCGGCGGACAAGCCATAGGGAGTGGCGTTGGCGCCTGCCAGCGCTTCATCAAAGGAGTCGAAGGGTCGCAAGGCGACAAGCGGCGCAAAGGCTTCCTGGCACCAGGCATTGCTTTCATCCGGCACATTTACCAGTACGGCGGGTTGAATGACCGAACGTTGCCGCTCTCCGCCGCACAGTATGTTTGCACCCAGTTGGCGTGCCTGCGCGAGCCGGCGCTCTGTGCGCACGGCAGCATCCTCTGTGATCAAGGGCCCGACACGTACGGCGGGGTCGCGGGGGTCGCCCGCGGGAAGGGTGGCGGCCGCTTTCACTAATCGCTCAGCGACTGCGTCCAGAATGCTGCGCTCGACATACAGGCGCTGTACCGACGTACAGACCTGACCTGCTTTGCGAAACGTTGCATTGGCAATCTTTGGAATGGCGCTATCCAGATCTGCATCGGCGCAAAGCAGGGTGCTGGCGATGCTGCCTAGCTCCATCTGCGTGCGGCGCAGTCCTGCCGCCGCCTGAATGATGCGGCCAACGCGGGTGCTGCCTGTGAAAGTATAGAAAGCGATGGCTTCTTCATTAAGCAACCAGGTGCCCACTGTATCGCCTTCACCTTGCAGAACGGACAGAAACTCCGGCGGCATGCCGGACTCCAGCAGAATTTGCGCCAGCAGCGCAGAAGTGAGCGGCGTGTACGCGGAGGGCTTGAGCACAACGGCATTGCCGGCGCCCCAGGCAGGAGCCACCTTATGCAGCACGGTGTTCAGCGGCGAATTGAAGGGTGTTATGGCGCACACTACACCCACCGGATAACGAACGGTAAAGCCGACACGGTTGTGTGCCCCCGGACTGGCGGCAAAAGGCACCATGTCGCCAACCAGCCGTGTCGCTTCTTCAGCCGACAGGTTTAGCGTAATAATGGCGCGGTCAATTTCCCCGTGCGCATCGCTGGTGACAAAACCGGCTTCGGCCACCATTACGCTGGCAAGACGTTCTCGTTGCGCATCCAGTCTGGCAGCTGCGCGGCGCAATACCTGCGCGCGTTCGTGCGGAGCGGGGGCGCCATTGTCAGCGGCCTGTCGCAGACTGCGTACAGCGGTTGCGACCAGCGCTTGATCAGCAGCATGTACCTGAGCAATGACGGCGCCGCTGAATTTATCGAGCACGGTAAATTGCTGGGCGGTTTCCACCCATTTTCCATTTATCAGGCAGCCTTCAGGCACCCCCCATTCGTTTGTGCTTGCTGTGCTGGTCATTTGGTTGTGCTCCTCGCTTTCAAAGTTGATTGAATAATGATTATATATGAAACATTTCATATAAATAAGACAGTTCTGCGTTTCGAGGTAACTGATGATATGCCTTTGTATATGCGAAGCGTTAATGTATATATATTTTATTTTCAGTTGTTTGGCTTTGAAGAAATGTGATTTATGATATAAATAATGAAACGTTTTAATTTTTGAAGAATAATCAGTCAGACGTGCCGGGTCACTTTGCCCCCATCTGCGTCAGTGATCAGGCGTTGCTATGGTTCAGGTGCTATTGAAAGGAAGGGGTCCTGGCTTGCGGCGGAATACTCATCGAAGCCATGGCGGGCGGCCGCTGAATTTTTCTTCCAGAAATTCGATCCATGTTTTTAGTCTGGAGCTCAGATTATGACGGGACCGGTAGAGTAGATAGATAGGTTCTTCGGTCGGATCGGCATAGTCTTCAAGAATCTGAACCAGGCGACCGTCTGCAAGATGTCCATGTATGTGGTAGTGGGCCAGTCGCACGATTCCCATGCCGGCCAATGCGAGCGAAAGCAGCATTTCTCCCTGGTCAGAGACCATGGCCGGTTTTGTGTTCACGCTGTTTTTGGATGTATTGCGAAAATTCCAAGTGTTCCACCCGGTCTCAAAGGCGAAGCTCAGGCATGTATGTTCAGCAAGATCCTGCGGCACACGTGGCGTGCCTTTCCTGGCCAGGTAGGTGGGCGAAGCGACCAGCATCCAGCGGGTGGTTGTTAAGCGGCGCGTGACCAGGGACGAGTCGGGCTGATGTCCGCTATATAGCGCGACATCGATTCCCTGTTCAAGGGGGTCCGATGGGCGGGCGCCCAGCATGAACTCGACGCGCAATTTCGGATGGCGGGCGTGGAACTCCGGCATGAGCGGGGCCAGTTGATAGGTTGCGAAAGACGGTAAGAGGTTGACGCGCAGTACGCCCGACTCCAAGCCATTATTCGATACGCTCGCTTCTGCGGCATCAAGTAGTTTCAAGGCTTCAACGCAGTGCTGGTAGAAGACATCGCCTTCATCAGTCGGACGTACATTGCGCGAGTTTCTATAGAACAACTGGGTTCCCAAGCGGTTTTCGAGACGTTGGAGAATCCGGCTGACGGCAGAGGGAGCCCGGCCGCTGACGGCTCCGGCGGCCGATAAACTTTTGCTGTCGTAAATTTGGATGAACACTTCTATTTCTTCTGCCCGACCACTCATATGGAAATCTCTATCAATGAAAATTCGACAAAGCTACTATGCATTTCTGATCATACACACTTTGATTACCCCCTTCTATAATTTGTTTTCTTATTTCAATCGGAATATTTCGATCAGACAAAACAGGCGCCATAAGAACGCCGTAAAAATTGGAGGATACATGTTTAAAACGCGATTAACCGCTGCGGCGGCATTCTGCTGCGCGCTTTCAATGACTGCTTTGGCAAGTGTGGCGCACGCCTTTCCGGACAAACCTGTTCGCCTTGTTGTTCCATTCAGTCCGGGCGGAGGTACAGATATTCTTGCGCGCCAGCTGGCTGATGAACTAAACAAAGCTGAGCGCTGGAATGTCGTCGTGGAGAATCGTCCGGGCGGAAATGGCGCGATTGCGCTAGGTGCGGTAGCGCGCGCAAAGCCGGACGGCCACGAAGTTATTCTTGCCCTGCGTGAAAATATTGCCATCATGCCGCTTTTGCAGCCCAAGGCGAGCTTCAACGCTATGGAAGATTTTACTTCCATAGCGCACGTGGCCGATTCGCCAATGATTCTGGTGTCAGGCGCCAACTCAAAGTATAAGAATATTGGTCAGCTGCTGGAGGCCGCAAAAAACCGGCCGGATACCGTCACCTTCGGTACATCAGGAAAAGGCAGTATGTCGCACTTGCTGCTTGCGATGCTGAAAAAATCGGCGGGGGCGCAAATGAATCATGTGCCCTATAAAGGTTCGAATCCCGCACTGACCGATCTGGTGGGTGGCCATGTCGATGTGGTCGGAGGCTCAATTGGCTCGGCAAAGTCGTTTCTTGACGGGCAACGCGTGCTCCCGCTGGCTGTCTCCTCCACCAAGCGGGTACACGCCTACCCGGACGTTCCTACCATTGCTGAACAGGGGTATGCGGATTTCAATGTTGTTACCTGGTACGGTATTTTTGGCCCAAAGGGGATGTCAAAAGAGGTGGTGGATGCCATCAATGTCGCGGTCAATAAAGCGCTTGAAAATCCAGCTTTCCAAGACACACTGGAACAGCAGGGAATGATTCCCCAGAAGGGCACGGCGGCCGATTTCGACCAGCTCTTTCGCAAAGATTATCAGGCACTGGAGTCGCAACTTAAAGATCTGGATATGCAATAAAGATCGCGACGGCTTTGTGTGTCGTCGTCATAATCGAGAGTGAAATAATGGAAGAAAGAAATAGTACAGCCCACGTTACCGGCTTCATAGGCCTGGGTGCAATGGGTTCGGCGATTGCCCGACGCCTGGTGGCTAGCGGTGTACCGTTACACGTTTACGATCCCGATGCTGCCAGAGTGAAATCGTTGGTCGAGCGGGGCGCGATTGCCCACGATTCACCCAGATCGGTCGCTGATACGGCGCAAATAGTATACGCATGTCTTCCGGATGCCGAGGTCAGCCGGGCGGTTGCGTACGGCCAGGACGGCATATGTGGTGGGCGCGCCATACGGGGCTATATTGAAATGTCGACGATTGGGCGCTCAACAGTCATGGATATCGCTCAGCAACTGAAGGCATATGGCGTAACGGTGCTGGATGCGCCCGTGAGCGGTGGCCCGAAAGGGGCGGACGCGGGGACGCTTTCAATCATGGTCGCGGGCGATCCGAGTTTTTGCGACAGCATCCAATATCAACTAAATGCCATCGCCGCAAATGTGTTCCGGATCGGTGATACGCCCGGCTTGGGGCAAATGATGAAGCTGGTCAACAATCTCATTTCGGCGGCCAATATGACGTCGGCGTACGAGGCCCTGGTGCTGGGCGCAAAAGCAGGCCTGGATGGCGAGACGATGGTCAGTGTTATTAATGCCAGTACCGGGCGTAACAGTGCAACCACCGACAAAATTCCGAAAGCGGTCCTGCCGCGAACATTCGATTATGGCGCTACTATTCGTACGATTCACAAGGATGTGGCTTTGGGTCTGGCTGAAGCAGAGCAACTGGGTGTGCCTATGTGGGTGGGCCGCAATACGCACCAGATGTGGGAGTATGCGATCACGCAGGGTGGGGCCGACCTGGACTTCACGGCTCTTATTCTGTACTTGGAGCGGTGGGCGAACGTAGAGGTACGAAGCCGGATTGCGGTGAACAACGATAAAAAGGAATCGATTTGAACAGGCTTGAGAACAAGATCGCAGTCGTTATTGGCGCGGGTCAGAGTCCGGGTGTTGGAATGGGCAATGGTCGGGCAACAGTGCTTCGCTTTGCGCAGGAAGGCGCACGTATTCTTGCCGTAGATCGATCCCTGGATGCTGCCGGGGAGACCTGCAACATTGCGCGGGAAAAATATGATGCGCTGGATGTTGAACCTTTTTCTGCGGATGTCCGTAAGGAATCCGATTTGATGGCCGCCATTGCCGCCGCCGAGCGCAAGTGGGGGCGTATTGATGTTTTGCACTACAACGTGGGCGTGAGCGTATCAGGCAGGGATGCCGATGCAACTGAGATTACCGAAGAGGCGTTCGACTTTATCACCCAGGTTAATCTGCGTGGTTGCGTGATGGCTTGCAAGCATGTGCTACCCGTGATGCGCAAGCAGCAAAGCGGCGTCATTCTGACCGTCTCTTCCGTTTCCGCATGGCAGCGATATCCGTGGGTAGCCTACAAGGCCACCAAAGCCGCGATGGTTGCCTATACCAAGCAGTTGGCTATAGAGAATGCGCAATATGGCATCAGGGCCAATACGATATTGCCCGGTTTGATCGATACGCCGATGGCAGTGGATACGCGGGCCGTATCGTTTGGAAAATCACGGGAGCAAGTGGTTAGTGAACGCAATGCAAGAGTGCCCCTTCGTGCCCGTATGGGGACGGCGTGGGATGTTGCCAACGCCGCCGTATTTTTGGCTTCTGATGAGGCCGGCTTCGTTACCGGCGTGGAGCTGCCGGTTGATGGCGGCGCGCTGGTAAATATCGTTCGTTAATGACTCGAAACAAGGGTCAATGTCCGGCGTAAGCCACGCCGAACCGGGCGTCATTTCCAAATACTTTGCGGGCAAGCTACGCCCGCCTGTCCTTAACCGAAAACAGAAAATGCAACCAGAGGAACATTATGTCTGATATACAAAAATTTAAACCAGTTACCAACGAAATCGTAGAGCTAGGCCATCGCAATCGCCGCCAGACGTTAGGAGATGATTATGTGGATGCCAGCATAAAACGCGCCGAAGAAGACGATTTCATGCAGCCGCTGCAGGATGCGGTGACAGGGTTGGCATGGGGCGCCGTGTGGGGCAGGCCCGGATTGAGCCTGAAGCATCGCAGCATGGTGACAATGAGTGTTTTGATCGCTCTGGGGCGTCCCAACGAGCTTGCCTTGCACATCAATGGCGCATTGAATAATGGCTGGACAAAAGAAGAATTGCAGGAAATTCTACTTCAGGCCGCCTGCTATTGCGGCATGCCCGCGGCAGTGGATGGTTTTCGTGTGGCCAAGCAGGTGCTGGATCAGCGTGCCGGAAAAGAAGGTTAACAGCCACAAACGCCGAGCGAAAAATGATGCCGCCTGTACGGTGAAAGTTTAACTAAAGATAATCATTATGCAGGCGTGGCATTCGATCCAAATAAAAAGGAGACCAGAATGAATAAAAAATTACTAAAGCTTTTACTCTGTGTGATATCAACAAGTACGGCGCTTATCCCGCTGACTTCGCACGCAGCAGCCTTCCCTTCCCGTCCGATGACAATCATCGTGCCGTTCACGGCGGGCGGCGCGACCGATGTGCTTACCCGTACGATTGCAGAAGGCATGACCAAAGAACTTGGCCAATCGGTTATTGTCACCAACTTGCCGGGCGCCGGTGGTTCAATCGGGCAAACCAGGGCAGCCCGTTCCGCCGCTGATGGCTACACGATGCTTCTCGGAAATGTGGGAACCCTTGCTGCGAATGCGTCGTTGTATACACAATTGCCCTACGATATTCTTAAAGATTTCACTCCTTTGGCGTCTGTTGGCGACGCGCCGCAGGTATTAACGGTTCGTGGAGATTTACCGGTCAGCAATTTCGAGGATTTCGTCAGTTATGCTAAGGAACATGGCAAAAAAATGAATTCCGGTACAGCCGGCGTAGGTTCCGGTTCATTTTTGGGCGACATTGTGCTGAAGACGGAGCTCGGCCTGAAAATTGAACCGGTACATTATCGGGGTGCATCGCAGGCGATCACCGATGTCATGAGTGGAATAATCGATTACACCATCGAAAGCAGCAGCACAGCAGTAGGCACATCGTCTTCCGGGAAGGCAAAGGCCTTGGTTATCATGAGTGGCGAGCGTGTATCTGTGCTGCCGGACGTGCCGTCGGCAGCAGAAAGCAGCCATCCGAACCTGCGGTATAGCATCTGGAATATGATGCTTGTGCCGAACGGCGTTTCGCAACCAGTGCTTGAAAAGCTGAATGCTGCCATCAATCGTGTTCTCCAGCGGCCTGAGATCAGGAAGAGATATGCCGAGATGGGGCTCTCGGTGCCGAGCGAACAGTTTCGTTCCCTGGATGGCGCCGGCACGCTCCTGAAATCCGAAGTTGCTAAATGGAACGAATTGCTTAAGAAGGCAGGCGTTCAACCACAATCCAGTCGCTGAATCACTGCGCAACACTAATTTATCAGGTCGTCAGGCAAGGAAGAGAGGTTGATGATAACAGGTCATACACAATTGTTCGGCATTATAGCTAACCCGGTAGCGCAGGTGCGAACCCCCCAGGTGCTCAATACCATATTCGACCGACGAGGGCTGGATGCCGTTCTGGTGCCCATGCAGGTAGACACAGAAGCATTGCCTAAAGCATTTGAAGCATTTCGAGGATTCAATAACATGGGCGGGTTTATTGTGACGGTTCCTCACAAGACGGCAGCGCTGAATTTATGCGACGAGGTCAGCATGGCAGCCCGGGATATTGGCGCCGTCAATACGGTCAGGCGAGAAGCAAGCGGGCGGCTTGTAGGTGACATGTTTGATGGCAGGGGGTTTGTGCAGGGTCTGATAGCGGAAGGCCGCGATCCCGCCGGGCGGCGCGTCTTGCTCGTGGGGGCTGGTGGCGCAGCCGCTGCCATCGGGTATGCGTTGGCAGAGGCAGGAGTCAGGAGCCTGACGATTGCTAATCGAACGAGAGCAAAGGCTGAAGACTTGGCCGCGCGGATTGATCATTTTTTTCCTGCCGTCAAAGTCGACTCCGCAGATGCAAATCCCCAGGGATATGACCTGATTATCAATTCAACATCGTTGGGCATGAGAGCCGGCGACGAGTTGCCTTTTCCGGCCGATCTGCTGGAACCAGGGCAACTGGTGGCGGAGATCATCATGAAACCGCGAAGAACCCAGATAATGGATATCGCGATGAAGCGCGGCTGTATGGTGCACGAAGGTTCCCATATGTTGACACATCAGGCTGAACTGATGGTCAACTATATGCTGGGCCAGGAGTATGGCGTCCGGTTATGAAACAGACACACGAATTCGATTATGTCATTGTCGGGGCAGGCGCCGCTGGCTGTATTCTTGCTAATCGGCTCTCGGCTGACGGACGCTACAGCGTATTGTTGTTAGAGGCGGGCGGAGAGGCGCGCAATGTCTGGATTCCTATCCCTGCCGGTTTTTCAAAACTGATGACCAACCGGACGTTCAATTGGGGCTTTCATACTGAGCCCGAAGCCAACACTCTGGATCGTACTATCGCGGTGCCCCGCGGTAAAGGGCTCGGAGGGTCGACATTAATAAATGGCATGATTTATGTACGAGGCACGCGCGAAGATTATGATGGCTGGGTCCGTCAAGGCGCAACAGGCTGGTCGTATGACGAGGTTGTTCCTTATTTCGACAAGATCGAAAATTATCGTCAGCCGCCGCGTGCAAACGTGATAGCTACCAGCCAGGCAACGGATCGCGAGATGAGCGGGCATGAAGGATCGACGATCGAACAGATGACACGGGGCAATAACGGTCCGATGCACATTAGTGAAGTCGCTGAGCGCTTTCCCCTTTCCACGGCTTTTCTGCAGGCAGCTCAGCAGTACGGGCTTTCTCGAAACCCTGATTACAACATTGGGGAGCAGCAGGGCGTTGGGTACTATCAGGTCTTGCAGAAACAAGGGCGTCGCTGGAGTGTGGCGGACGGCTATCTTGCTTCGGTCCGACATCGCCAAAACTTGCATATTCGTACGCATGCTCATGTATTACGTGTCAATTTGCAGGGTAAACGGTGCGTCGGTTTAACCTACAGGGATCGTAGTGGAGCACTGCAGAATGTTACTGCGAGAATTGAAACCATTCTGGCGGCAGGAGCAATCCAGAGTCCCCATTTGCTGGAACTCTCCGGGATAGGGAGGCCGGACTGCCTGGATAAGGCGGCAATTGCGGTCAAGCATGCCTTATCCGGAGTGGGGGAAAATTACGTCGACCATTTCTGTACACGGATGAACTGGCGGATCAAAAACACACAGACGCTCAATGAGTTAAGCCGCGGCCCCGGTCTGGCCGCTGCAGTTGCCAAGTATTTTATACAGCGCCGCGGTATTCTGTCTCTGGGGACAGGGTTGGTTTATGGCTTTATCAAGAGTCATCCGCATATATCGCTTGCCGATGTGCAGCTATTTTTTGTGCATGCAAGCTACGCTAACGCGGCGGATCGAAAACTGGATCGTGAGCCCGGGATGACGATTGGCGTATCGCAGTTGCGCCCGAAATCCAAAGGCACGATCCATGCAAAAAACGCTGAACCGCTATGCCCGCCTGCGATCAAACCGAATTTTCTGGACGAACAGGAGGATAAGGATAGTCTGATTGGAGGAATGCAGGCGGTCAGACGCATCGTGCAGCAGCCGGCACTGCACAGATTTATCGACCATGAAATGAATCCCGGTGACCAGGTGCAGCGATATGATGAATGGCTGGATTTTGCACGCGGCAACGGGCAGACGATCTATCACCCCGTCGGCACCTGTCGGATGGGCCAGGATGAGGATGCCGTGGTTGATCATAAATTGAGCGTGCGCGGGCTGACCGGCTTACGCATTGTAGATGCATCGGTCATGCCTACGATTGTGTCTGGCAATACACAAGCTGCTGTCATGATGATTGCAGAAAAAGGTGCCGACCTGATCCTTTCGGATGCACCCGATTGATCGGCTAAAGCGCATCGTTATTGCAAAAAAGGTAGATTGGCGCTGCCCTTTATTTTCTCCAGTTCGTTATGTTGTCTGGAGTGACAGGGCGTCCCATTCACGCCCCGTTGGGAGCATCTCTCATCGTGAGTAACAATAGCGACAAAGTGTCACTAGTGAGTGGAAACGGCGATAGATTCAAATATGCGCTTGCGCGCTCGCGTCGGCGGCGCGGGCGAAAGCCCTGCATCAAACGGGATAGCGCCGGATGGCTTGCGAGCCGGCACATCGCTTGATTAAAAGTTAAACTGATAAGGCGCTGCATCGCGCCGGCCCAATCCAGTCATTCTCATTCATTGCGAAACTCGACACATGAGCGCTTTCCCCTTCTCAGAAACCGACCCCATCGTCTACGCCGGCCCGCTGCCGAAATCGTCGGAGGTCGTGATTATCGGTGGCGGCATTATTGGTATCACAACTGCGCTTTTTCTGGCGCAGCAGAATGTATCTGCGACTGTACTGGAAAAAGGCCGTATTGCGGCCGAGCAGTCGTCGCGGAACTGGGGCTGGATCCGAAAGCAGGGCAGGGATGAGGACGAACTGCCCATTATGATCGAGGCGGCCCGGTTATGGACGCAACTGGTGCAGGAGTGTGGAGAAGATATCGGGCTGCGCCAGACTGGTGTGACCTATCTGGCCAGCACTGACAAGGAATTGGCCGAGTTTGACGCGTTTATCAGGATCGCTGCTGCGCACGGCATGGATACCCATATGCTCGGTACAAGCGACATCGCTGGAAGGATCAAGGGTATGTCTGGCGCCTTCAAGGGGGCGATGATTACGCCGTCGGACATGCGGGCTGAACCTTCGCTGGCTGTACCGGCGCTGGCCCGACTTGCTCGTCGCAAAGGGGTGACGATTGTCGAAAACTGCGCGGCCAGAGCGCTTGAGATGGCTGCGGGCAGTATCGCCGGGGTGTGGAGCGAGCGCGGCTATATCGCAACGTCTTCCGTCCTTTTGGCCGGGGGCGCATGGTCCTCGCTCTTTTTGAAAAAACATGGCATTACGATCCCGCAATTGGCGGTCAAGGCAACGGTCGCGGCTACGCAGCCGCTGCCCGAGTTTCATGCAGGCGCTGCGGCGGAAAAGCATATTGCCTTTCGACGCAGGCTGGATGGCGGCTACACGCTCGCCCCGGCGGGCAGCCACCGGCTCTATCTTGGGCCGGATAGTTTCAGGCATGCCGCGAAATATTTTCCTGCCTTGAAAGCCGATCCGCTGGGTACGCGTTATGCGCTGAGCGCGCCGGCCGGATATCCCGACAGCTGGACGACGCCGCGCGACTGGGCGCCCGATATGCCCAGTCCCTTTGAAAGCATGCGTGTGCTCAACCCGCTTCCCGATGTGTCGGACCTGCGCTTGATCGAGCGAAGATTCAGGCGGCTTTTTCCAGACATGGAGCATGTCCGCTTGCAAAAGCGCTGGGCCGGTATGATTGATCTCATGCCTGATACGGTTCCCATTGTGGATTGGGTGCCCGCTCATCCCGGTCTTGTCGTCGCGACAGGGATGAGCGGGCATGGATTCGGGATCGGGCCGGGTATGGGGCGCATTATTTCAGATATGATTCAGGGCAACGAAGTCGGACATAACCTGTATCGCTTCCGGTTTTCCCGTTTTACCGATGGGAGCCCGATTCGACTGGGTACGTCGCTTTAGCAGGGGTATCGGTTCGGCAAGGGATGCACGTATGCTCACGGGATCGCGAATGAGGCATCAGCATATCATTCTGAAGCTAACGCGAACGGCTTTTTTCCGCAACTGCGGATTATTGCAACAGACGCCCTCCGTCCACCACAATGGCCGTGCCATTGATCATGCGGGCCTCTTCAGAGGCAAGGAACGCAACAGCAGCGGCCACGTCCTCGACGCTAACGATCTCGTTCATGGGATTCATGCCACGAACAGCCTCACGGGCGCTTTCTTCCGAACCGAACTGCTTGATTAATGTCGTGTCAACCAAGCGCGTCCACACATACCCGGGGTGTACTGCGTTCACTCTTACCTTCTGACCGGACTTCGCAGCGCTGAGCGCGGCTTGCCTGGTCATACTACTGATTGTTCCCTTACTGGAGCCATAGGACCCGCCTGCCTCCGAGCCGACAAACCCGGCAATCGAACCCATATTGACGACTGCACCCCATTTATCGCCTTTGCCCATATGCCGGAGTGCCGCCTGAGTGCCAAGAAACGTGCCGTTCACATTGATACTAAACAGCCGCTGCCACTCAGCTTCAGAGATGTCGCTGAACGGCACGCTTTCTTTGGAAATCACACCTGCGTTATTGACGAGTACGTCACAACGCCCATGTTGCTTCAATACGTGGACAAATGCCTGACGCCAGCTCTGGGCATTGGTAACGTCTAGATTGACATAATCGGGCAGTGCACCGGCGTCGAACCGCGACTGCAGCCAATCGACATCTTTTTCCAGGATATCCCCAAGCACCACGGTGCACCCTTCTTGTTGTAGTCTGCGTGCGATGGCCAGGCCAATGTCGCCCAGCCCGCCCGAAATAAGCACAACCTTGCTTTTTAGTCCTTTCATGACGATCCTTTTAGTTCACCTGCATATTTGCGTCTTTCATCACCTTGCTCCATTTGCCTATCTCGCTGTCAATATATGAGGAAAAGGCCTGCGGATTGGTTGGTTTAATCAAAACGCCCTGATCTGTAAATTTTTTCGCTATTGCAGGATCCGTAATGGCCGTTGTTATGGCATGGCTCAGCGTGTCGATGATGGGTGCCGGCGTACCTTTCTTGACGGCTGCACCCCACCAGAATGTGGGAACGATTTTTTCATATCCCAGTTCTTTTAGTGTCGGCACTTCTGGCAGCATGGGCGATCTTGTATCTGAGCCAATGGCCAGTGCTTTGAGCTTATGCCCTAGTACGAACGGGCCGCTGGTCGGAATGGCGTCATACATAAAATCGACCTGTTCACCGATGA